>CAJUKA010000066.1 GCA_910586585.1 uncultured Lachnospiraceae bacterium | reverse complement strand
TAAAAGCTGGTTCGGCGACTCAGCAGGAAAAGAAAAAGATACCATTTTCTGTTAATCTGCGCCAAGAAACGGATATGCAGAATAAAGCAGAACAGTCACAGCAGAAAAATACTGTCACAGTCAAAAAATCTATAATCGAACAGATAAAAGCAGAACAAAAATCTGTTCCTGCCGAAACAAATAGGTTGGAAACAGAAAGACCGCCGCAACCAAAACCTTCCGTACTCGCAAGTAAATATCCCCTTCTGAAAGAGATTGACAGTAAGCTCAAAGAGCAGAATAAAGCAATTTTTGAGCGTGAGAAAAAGCGCGATAAGCTGAAAAAGGAATTATCCGAATGTATGGGTATCTTTAAGGGTGGAAGACGGAAGGAATTACAGCAGGAGATTGACAGTATCGACAACCAGATTGCCAATATGAAAAAGCGGCTTTCATCCATCGTGAAAGAATATAACTTTGACTCTGTTCAGGCATTCTATAGGGAATTTGATGCATCAAAGAGAGAGAATCTTGAGTATCAGGCAGCTCGTGCGGAGTATGAGAAAATTCACGGAGAAAAAGCAAACGATATCATGAGCATAAAAGAACGGCTTAGACAGAAACAGCATGAGGTAAAAGAAAGGGAAAGCAGACGAGAGCATCAGGCAAGGCAAAAGGATAAAGGGGCGAGGTAGCAAAGAAAAACTTGTTTTTAGTCAGGGTAAAGACCATAAAATACAGAAAAATAATTAGAAGGGGATATTTCTTAAAAGGCATACAAAATTTGTTCGGTTATGATATAATTCAAATATTATGTTTATTGTGTCCGTAGGGTTTCATTTAGATTTAAAATAAATACGAAAAAATTAGGAGGAAATCAAATGGCAGCGTTTTTTCCGAATGTATTGGATAAATTTTTGTCACCTACTTTTTTAGAGGAAGTACGCAAAAAATTCCATTACGATGAAACACAAATACATGAATTTCAAGCAGTGGCTGAAGAAATGCTGCCATTGATGCGTGAAGAAGCCTTTTGGGAGAAAAGCGTATATTCTGGGAAAAATAAGCATCAAAGTGAATCGTACAGCGTGATATATGAGCAAGTTGTTATGTCTTTAGGTAACGGTATAGATTGTTTACAGGAAAGATATAGTGAAAGAAAAATGTTGTCACATAGCTATATGATTGAGGTACTGGCAGGCGAATTTCTATTGCAGGGATATGCCGCTTATAACTGCTATATTCAGAAAAATACGGACTGGCATGTTGCGAAATATCATTTTCTTGGAAGTGAGGAAGATTTTCCTTTGGAGATGCTGCCAGAGCTGTTAAAAACGCTTACGCCGCTGATTACCTGTAATTCAGCTTTTTGTATGCTGCCGAAAAAGAGTGTTGCATTTATTGCAGAACTTACGCGGGATGATAAGGTCAGGTGTAGAGGCATTTGCGTTGACTGTAGCAATCTTAATTGTTCAGGCAGAATGGCAGAAGGCAGCTTGGCATGGAAACGAGTGCCAGTCATGACCGATATGCAGTTGACTTATGGATATGGACAAATTTTCGGATTGTTCTAACAAGTTTTAGGTAACAAAAATTTGATTTGCAGTTATTGACATTAGGGAAAAAATGTGTTATACCTTGTACAATTGAATAAATAGTATACAGGTGTCAGAACAATGCGGGAAATGAGCATTGGTTTTGGTGAAAAGGGAAACAGGTGCAAATCCTGTACGAACTCGTCACCGTAATTAGGGAGTAGAAGCCGATATGTCACTGGGAATTAAATAAATCCTTTCCTGGGAAGACGGCTGATGTGATGATCTATAAGCCGGGAGACCTGCCTGAATGCTGTACAGAAACATTTGTTTCAAACCACGAGTAACTGGTTGTACGTTTTGAACTTGCAGAAAGCACGATGGAAGATTGTTTATTTTAGTGCATTTGGCAGGCTTATTTTGTGTATGAATCCTTTACCGTAGTTATTATGGTGGAGGATTTTTTTATGCGCAGGGGCGCACAGATGAAATTGTTGCTTGCGCAACGTGCGCCCCACGCGGCGAGTAGGGGAAGATGAATCTTCCCTACTCGATTAAAATTTAAAATAATATCCCTGTAGAGCGACAGGACAGGGAAGGAAGCGAGGAGAAAATGAAAAAGAAATTAGTAGCTGTTTTATTAACTGGTGTTATGACCTGCTCACTGGTGCTGGCAGGTTGTTCAAAAGATGCCCCGGCATCGGCGGAAAATACCGTACAGTCAGAGGAGGGAGATACAAAGAGTGCAGAATCGGCAGAAGAGAATGACAGCCAAAATCAGGCGGATGAATCGGAGACAGGGGATGACGTTGTTTCTGATCAGGCAGCAGCAGATGAAGTTGCAGCATTGATTGATGCAATCTATGTACAAAAGAGAACAGAAGACACTGATGCGCAGTGCGCTCAGGCAAAAGCGGCATGGGATGCGCTGACGGATGCCCAGAAAGAACTGGTGGAAGGGGAAGAAGCCGATCCTGATTATTTTGGCAGGGATACAGGCGACGCTTCCAAAGACAATCCGAGAAATCAGGACGATATCGGAGAAAATGAAATTCTGGTAGTCAGTTTCGGGACTTCTTTTAATGACAGCCGTGTTGCAGATATCAAAGGAATAGAGGATGCAATACAGACAGCAAATCCTGACTGGTCTGTAAGAAGGGCTTTTACGGCGCAGATTATTATCAACCATGTGCAGGCGAGAGACGGAGAGTTCATTGACAATATGGATCAGGCATTGGAACGTGCAGTAGGAAACGGAGTAAAGAATTTAGTGGTACAGCCTACTCATCTGATGCATGGGGCAGAGTATGATGAACTGATGGAGACAGTTGAAGTATATAGAGATCAGTTTGAAACAGTAAAGATTGCAGAGCCGCTTCTTGGCGAGGTCGGTGCGGATGCATCTGTTGTCAATGAGGACAAAGCAGCGGTAGCGGAAGCAATCCTTGCGGAAGCTGTGGCGGACGCAGGTTTTGGGAGTTTGGCAGAAGCGCAGGAGGATGGGACAGCGTTCGTATTTCTGGGACATGGCACTTCCCATGCAGCAAAGGTAAGTTACAGTCAGATGCAGACACAAATGACAGACATTGGCTGTGTCAATGCATTTATCGGAACAGTGGAAGGGGAACCGGAAGAAACATCTTGCGAAGCGGTGATAGATGCTGTGAAACAGGCGGGTTATACAAAGGTAATCCTTCGTCCGTTGATGGTTGTTGCAGGAGACCATGCCAATAATGACATGGCAGGAGAAGATGAGGATTCATGGATTAGCATGTTCAAGGCTTCTGGAAATTTTGAAAGCGTGGATGCGCAGATTGAAGGTCTTGGTTCTATTCAAGCAATTCAGCAGCTTTATGTAGAGCATACGGCAGATGTAATGAAAGATTAACAGGCGGGTAAGAATCATGAAGAAGAATATAATAATTGCTATTGCGCTTCTCTCTGTCACGTTGTCTGGGGGTTGTG
This sequence comes from uncultured Lachnospiraceae bacterium, assembly GCA_910586585.1. Lineage (GTDB taxonomy): Bacteria > Bacillota > Clostridia > Lachnospirales > Lachnospiraceae > COE1. Next base: position 19,374 of record CAJUKA010000066.1, on the reverse strand, counting down.
GAAATAACAATAATGCGCAGGAATCAGATTCTGCGGTAGATGTTACTGTAGAAGAGGATACAGAGCAATCATCAGAAACTGTAACGGAAACATTGCCTGAAGAACCAATGGAAGAAGAACCTGAAAGTGATGAAACAGATAAGCAGAATCAGGATACAGCAGAGCTGGCAGATGGGATTTATACAGCAGAGTTTACGACAGACAGCAGTATGTTTCGTGTCAATGAAACCTGCGAGGGCAAGGGAACGCTGACAGTAGAGAACGGGGAAATGACAATACATATTACCCTTGGTTCAAAAAAGATTTTAAATCTTTATCCCGGACTGGCTGAAGATGCGTCGGAAGAAGGAGCAGAGCTGCTTTTACCGACAGAAGATACAGTCACATACAGTGACGGTATGACGGAAGAAGTTTATGGTTTTGATGTGCCTGTTCCCTTGCTGGAGAGCGAATTTGATCTGGCGCTTATTGGGACAAAGGGAAAATGGTACGACCATAAGGTCAGCGTCTCCAATCCGGTGCCGCTTGAGAATGATGAACAGGTAAATGATGAAGTATCTTTGGAAGATGGTACATATAGTATGGGAATTACCTTTGCAGGCGGAAGCGGAAAGGCGGAAATTTTGTCTCCCGTATCAGTAACTGTGGCAGGTGGAAAAGCGATGGCAACCGTACAATGGAACAGCCCTAATTATGATTATATGATAGTGAATGGAGAAAAATATCTGCCAGTAAATACGGAAGGCGATTCTATATTTGAGATTCCTGTTCTTATATTTGATGAACCAATGGATATTATCGGCGACACTGTAGCGATGAGTAAACCTCATGAAATAGAATATACACTCACTTTCCATTTAGATACAGCAGTCAAAGAATAAAAGGCAAAAAATTTTCTAAGAAAATCTTTTTGCCTCCAAAAGTGGGGAATAAGATGAGAGGAAGAAAAAAGGCATCTGTTTTGTTTCTTTTGTTTCTTGTGGGGCTGCTATGGCTGTATGGCTGTGGCAGTCCTTCTCCCGATTCTGAAGTAATGGCAGATATAGAGGAAGAATCAGATTTGGATTCAGGAGAAGAACTGGTTTATGAGAGAAGCTTAGAGTTACAGTATGCGGAAAATTTTAAAGTTGATTATTATGAGGGCGGTTATACCCTGCTTACGATAACAATGGATGGCACGCAGTTTTTGATTGTACCGGAAAATGGGGATGTACCGCAAACTTTAGATAAAGAAATTGTGGTGCTTAGGCGTCCGATAAAAGACATCTATCTTGTGGCATCTTCGGCGATGGATATTTTCAGTGAATTGGATGGATTAAATTCTATTACTTTTTCAGGGCAAAAGGAAGATGGCTGGTTTATTGAAGCAGCCAGAGAGGAAATGCAAAAGGGTAATATCCTTTATGCGGGTAAATACAGCAAGCCGGATTATGAACTGCTTGTTTCAAATCATTGTGCGCTTGCCATAGAAAATATGATGATTTCGCATTCGCCTGAAGTAGTGGAAAATCTGGAAAACTTTGGAATCCCTGTTATGATAGACTATTCCAGTTATGAGTCACATCCGCTTGGCAGGGTAGAATGGGTGAAATTTTATGGGGCGCTGCTTGGAAAGGAAGAGGAGGCAGAAAGGATATTTACGGATCAGGCAGCAATTCTTGAGAGAGTAAGTGCATCTGAGAGAACAGATAAAACAGTAGCCTTCTTTTTCATTACTTCCAATGGTATGGTACAGGTACGCCAATCTTCTGATTATGTTCCGAAGATGATAGAACTTGCAGGTGGAAACTATATCTTTCAAAATTTAGGCGATTCTGAAACAAAGCGTTCTACCATGAATATACAGGTCGAAGAATTTTATGCCAGTGCAAAAGATGCAGATTTCCTGATTTATAACAGCTCTATTGATGGAGGTGTTTCCAGTGTAGAGGAGTTGCTTGATAAATGTGAGCTGCTTGCGGATTTTAAGGCTGTGGAGAATGGAAATGTGTGGTGTACAACAAACGATATGTACCAGCAATCCCTTGCAATCGGATATTTCATTGAGGATATCCATTCGATGATACAGGGAGAAAATGATGATATGAACTATCTTTATCATTTAGAGTGAAAGGCTGCGATTATGATGCATAAAAACAGAAAACATAGAAAAATTGCGGCTTTCTTTTTGCTTGGAGCCTGCGTTTTGATTTTTTTCATATTAAATATTTGTATTGGAAGTGTCAGAATTGCATTGCCGGATGTGGCAAGAATATTTAGCGGGCAGGAAAGTAATGGAACGGTAACAAGAATTCTGTGGGATATCAGGCTTCCGAGGGCGATAGCCGTGTTGCTTCTCGGGGGTGCGCTTTCTCTTGCCGGATATCTTTTGCAAACATTCTTCAATAATCCGATTGCAGGACCGTTTGTTTTAGGAATTTCTTCCGGGGCTAAAATGGTGGTGGCGCTTGTAATGGTTTTTCTCATGGGAAGGGGAGTCAGGGTGACATCGGCAACTATGATTTTGGCTGCGTTTATTGGAGCTATGCTATCTATGGGCTTTGTACTTTTGATGTCCCATAGAATCCATAATATGTCAATGCTGGTAGTCAGCGGAGTTATGATAGGTTACATTTGCTCGGCGGTCACGGAATTAGTAGTTACCTTTGCCAATGATGCGGATATTGTAAATCTTCACAACTGGTCACGGGGAAGTTTTTCGGGAATGACATGGGAAAACGTAAAAGTTATGACCGTTGTGGTTGCCGCCGCGTCTTTGACAGTTTTTCTGATGTCAAAGCCACTTGGCGCTTACCAGTTGGGAGATGTTTATGCGCGGAATGTGGGTGTTAATTTACGCCTTTTGCGTGTGTGTATTGTAATTTTCTCCAGTATTTTATCTGCGTGTATTGTGGCATTTGCGGGACCGATTTCTTTTGTTGGAATTGCAGTGCCGCATTTGGTCAAGAAATTGCTGAATACAACAGAGCCAATTTGGATGATACCTGCCTGCTTTGTTGGGGGAAGTGCTTTTTGCTTGTTTTGTGATTTGCTTGCGAAAACAATACTTGCGCCAACAGAACTGAGTATTAGCACCGTGACGGCGATTTTCGGTGCGCCAGTGGTGCTTTGGATTATAAAACGAAAAGCAAATCTAAGGCGCTAAAGAACACCACCTAAGATTTGCTATGTTTCGTTTGGACGAAAAGAGAATCGAAAAGCATGAAGAACTATTATTTTTCCACGAAAAAAATGTGTGTGGGGTATGATAATAAACCGTTGATCAAGGATATGGAAATTGAACTGCGGGAAGGAGAAATCCTGTGCCTGATCGGACCAAATGGTGCGGGTAAATCTACCGTTTTAAAAAGTATTGCAGGGCAGCTTGGGTTACTTGGCGGAGCAGTATATCTTGGAGAAGATGATTTGTCTGAAATGAAGGCAGAGGAACTGGCAAAGAAAATGTCCGTAGTGTTTACGGAGAGGGTAAGGGTAGAACTGAAAAGCTGCAGAGACATGGTTGCAACCGGGCGTTATCCATATACCGGATGGTTTGGCATTTTATCCGAAGCAGATGAGCGGATTGTAGATGAAATGATGCAGCTTACCCATATAACAGACATCAGCGAAAAAGACTTTGGCAAGATAAGCGACGGGCAAAAGCAACGGGTGATGCTGGCGAGGGCAATCTGTCAGGAACCTGAAATTGTGATATTAGATGAACCGACGTCTTATCTGGATATCAAATATAAGCTTGAATTTTTGCTATTATTACAGGAAATGAGGGAGAAAAAAGGACTGACTGTTATTATGTCCTTACATGAATTGGAACTGGCAAAGATTGTTTCCGATAAAATACTCTGCCTGAAAGGAGAGTATGTGGAACGATATGGGACGCCAGAGGAGATTTTTGAATCGGATTTTATCGAACGATTATATGATATGAATGAAAAAGACTTTATTGGAAACGAAAAGCTTCTTGCGTATATGAAGCAGATTGGAAAATATGAGAGGTAATTATGGCAAAGGTTATTATGATTCAGGGAACCATGTCCGGTGCAGGAAAGAGTCTTTTGGTAGCGGGACTATGCAGGATAATGAAACGGGATGGATACAGAGTAGCTCCTTTTAAGTCACAGAATATGGCGCTTAATTCTTTTGTTACAGAGGAAGGACTTGAAATGGGAAGGGCTCAGGTCATGCAGGCAGAAGCAGCAGGGATTACCCCGTTGGTCTGCATGAATCCGATTTTATTAAAGCCGACAGACCATACAGGTTCACAGGTAATTGTAAATGGGCAGGTTCTTGGAAATATGAGCGCGAGGGAATATTTTTCTTATAAACGAGGGCTGATTCCGGATATTAAGAGAGCTTTCCGAAAGTTAGAGGAAATGGCAGATATCATTGTGATAGAAGGCGCTGGAAGTCCGGCAGAGGTAAACTTACGCGAGAATGATATTGTCAACATGGGACTGGCAGAGATTGTGGATGCTCCGGTATTGCTGGCAGGCGATATTGACAGGGGCGGTGTATTCGCACAGCTTTTAGGAACGCTGCTGCTGCTTACGGAAGAGGAAAAGAAACGTGTGAGAGGACTGATTATTAATAAATTCAGGGGAGACCGCTCACTGCTTGATTCCGGCATTGAGATACTGGAAGAAAAGGGAGGTATTCCGGTAACAGGGGTAGTACCCTATATGGATATACGATTAGAGGATGAGGACAGTCTGACAGAGCGCTTTAGAAAAAAAGAAAAAAGAAAGATAGATATAGCAGTCATCAGGTATCCCAGAATTTCTAATTTTACGGATTTTAATGTGTTTGAACAGATACCGGAGGTGTCTGTTCGCTATGTTGCATCAGCAGCGGAATTAGGATGTCCGGATATGGTCTTTTTACCGGGCAGCAAGAACACAATGAGTGACCTTGACTGGATGCGTGGGAGAGGATTGGAAGCAGCAGTTATAAAAATGGCGGAAAATATACCGGTTTGTGGTATTTGCGGCGGGTATCAGATGATGGGGGAGCATATTTCTGATCCAGAAGGAATGGAAAATGGCGGAACCATGAAAGGAATGGGATTACTGCCTGTCACAACGAGGCTGAAACGTGAAAAAGTGCGCCGTCAGGTACACGGTACAGTGAATAAAATGGAAGGTTTTTTTTCCATACTTTCAGGATTGGAGTTTAATGGATATGAGATACATGTGGGGGATAGCGGGCATTCTCCGAATAAATCTGAGTTGTTGAATATGGAAACGGCGTTTGTGACCGGAAGAAATAAAAATGTATGTGGAACGTATATTCACGGGATATTTGACAGGGCTGCGATTGCAAACGCTCTTGTGACTGCATTGGCTGAAAATAAGGGATTATTCATTGAATCCTGCATTGATTATAAGGATTTTAAAGAGAAACAGTATGATAAGCTGGCAGATATCTTATCAGAATATCTAAACATGGAGGAAATATATGGAATACTCAGGGAGGCACATATTAGATAACCATACAGACGAAACCTTGAAGAAACTTAATTTGCAGGAACCGGACTGTAAAATATACAAAAAGGTATTGAAAAATTGGGATTCCATAGCCAAGCCTCTTGATGGGATGGGAAGATTTGAAACGATCACCGCACAGATTGGCGCGATTTTAGGTACGGATGAAATTGATATTTCAAAAAAAGCTGTCATCATCATGTGCGCAGATAATGGAATTGTAGAGGAAGGCATTAGCCAGTCCGGTCAGGAAGTCACAGCGGCAGTAGCAGCGCAGATGGGAAAGGGTGCATCATCCGTAGGAAAAATGGCGGCGAAGATAGGGGCGGACACGATTCCTGTAGATATTGGAATCAATGGAAAAGAACAGATTGCAGGAGTGCTTAACAAAAAAGTCCGCTGCGGTACCAGAAATTTTAGTAAGGAGCCGGCTATGACAAGAGAAGAAACTGTCAGGGCAATTTTTACTGGTATAGGAATTGTGGAAGAGTGCAAAAGGAAGGGGTATCAAATCCTCGCAACCGGGGAAATGGGGATTGGAAATACGACAACGAGCAGTGCGGTTGCAGCGGCATTGTTAAGATGTGAGGCAGATGAAGTGACTGGAAGGGGCGCTGGACTTTGCGATGAAAAATTACAGCGTAAAAAGCAGATGATTACTGAGGCAGTCAAAAAGTATAAACTTTATGAAGCGGAACCTCTCATTGTACTCCAAACAGTCGGAGGATTGGACATTGCCGGGCTTGTTGGAGTCTGTATTGGCGGCGGCGTTTTCCATATACCGATAGTGCTTGATGGTGTGATCAGCATGGTAGCAGCATTGCTTTCAGAAAGAATTGCGCAGGGAACAATACGATATCTGATTCCGTCACATAAAGGCAAAGAACCAGCAGTTGAGAAACTTATGAAGGAATTAGGGATAGAACCTGTGATAGACGGCAGAATGGCATTGGGCGAAGGAACGGGGGCAGTGATGATGCTGTCGCTATTGGAAATGGCAATGTGTGTATATCGTAAAAGAACGCTGTTTTCAGATATCAGTGTAGAACAATATGAAAGGTATTTATCATAATGATGGTTTTGGTTGTTGGAGGAAGTGGAAGCGGCAAATCTTCTTATGCGGAGAAAATGGCTGTTTCTCTTGCACAGGCAGGTATGAGAAAATATTATCTTGCAACGATGCAGGTTTTTGATGACGAGGGAAGGAAAAAGGTTGATAGACATAGGAAGCTAAGAAATGGGAAAGGTTTTTTCACGATTGAGCAGCCTGTACGGATTTCCAGCGCACTGGAAAAAATGGAAGATGGAGACAGGGCTGTTTTGCTGGAATGTATCTCTAATTTGACGGCAAATGAGATGTTTTCAGAGAAAAAGGCTATGACGGAAATACAGGTTACGGAAAATGTCATACGAGATATAAAGATGCTGAAAGAGCAGACAAATCATTTAGTTGTGGTAAGCAATAACGTATTTGAAGATGGAATTACTTACGATGAAACAACAACGAAGTATATTCGGGCAATGGGAAAGATTAATCAAAAACTTGCGGCATTGGCTGACCGAGTAGTGGAAGTGGTAGAAGGGATTCCGGTAATAATAAAATAGTAGTGGTGAAAGGAAAAAGAAATGCAAGTGATAAAATCCTTTTTTATAGCAGTATCCATTTATTCTAAAATTCCTGTTCCCCAATTTGAATGGAAAGAAGATGACATGAAATATGTTTTTTGTTTTTTTCCGTGGATAGGGGCACTGATTGGCGGTAGCATTTATTTCTGGAATTATTTATGCGGCGTTTACCATATAGGGGTTGGGTGCAGGACAGTGATAGGGATGGCTATTCCGATTTTTATTACGGGTGGATTTCATGTAGATGGCTTTATGGATACGATGGATGCGATACATTCTTACAACCCAAAGGAGAGAAAGCTGGAAATATTAAAGGATTCCCATATTGGCGCCTTTACAGTCATTATGCTCGCTGCTTATGGATTGGTTCTTTTTGGTACATTTTCGGAAATAGAAAGTGATGCAATGTTAAAGATTGTATGCTGTGGCTTTTTCCTGTCGCGCTGTTTGTGCGGTATTAGTGCCGTTTCCTTTCCACTCGCAAAAAAAGATGGTATGCTTTATACTTTCGCAGACAGTTCCCATAAAAAGGTTGTGAAAGGCTCATTATCTTTACAGAGTGCGCTATGTGTTGGCTTGATGTGTTTCCAGTCTTTTCCCGCAGGTTTGATTGTGGCAGCGGCGGCTGTCTTAACGCTGGTTTATTATTATTATCGCAGCAGGAAGGAATTTGGGGGAGTGACCGGCGATACGGCTGGATTTTTTGTACTTTTTTGCGAAGGATGTATTGTAGTAGTTGCAGCATTTATTGATATTTTTATATGGAAAGAGTGAAAAAGATGAAACTAATAATAGGCGGAACTGCGCAGGGAAAATTGGAATATGTACTTCTGAAATATGATGTGCAAAAAAATATGGTGTGGGATGGTGTTTTGCCAAATGATAGAAAATTAAATAAGAACATAGTGGTTATCAATCACTTTCATCAGTGGGTTAAGAGCCGTATGGTGAGCGGGGGATGTCCGGAAGATGAAATTATGTCATTTTTGGACTGCAATGAGGACTGTATTATTATATGTGATGAGATTGGAAACGGGATTGTTCCAATAGATCCGTTTGAGAGAGAATACAGGGAACGTACAGGAAGGATTCTTGTGCAGCTTGCAATGAGAGCAGAGGAGGTAGAGCGCATCATATGCGGGATTGGACAGAAAATCAAATAATGCTGGTATTCATTAGGCATGGTGCAACGCAGGCAAACAAAGAACGAAGATATCTGGGAAAAACAGACGAATCCCTTTCAGGAGAAGGGATAGAAATATTGGAATCTTTTAAAATGCGGAAACTTTATCCTGATGTGGAGTACCTGTTTACCAGTCCCATGAAAAGATGTACGGAAACTGCTAAAATTATTTATCCCACATTATGCCCGATTATTATTCCAGAATGGGAAGAGATTAATTTCGGACGGTTTGAATATAGAAATTATGAAGAATTAAAGGATGATGCACAGTATCAGGAATGGCTCCGCAGCAATGGCACATTGAATTTTCCGGAAGGAGAAAGCAGAAAAGATTTTATCCTGCGTTGTAAAGGCGGTTTTATAAAAATGTGCCATGAATTGAGTCAGGTTTTCGGACAAAAAGCAAAGAATCCTGCTTTAGTAGGAATGATTGTTCATGGCGGAACGATTATGTCATTGCTGAGTTTGTATGGCGGAAAAGATTATTTTGACTGTCAGGTGTCAAATGGCAGGGGTTATGTATGCAGACTGACGGGAGTGAATGGCAGGACAACACAGGAAGATAATCTACAGATAAAGGTGGTAGCGGAAATATGAGGCATTGGATAAATTATCACATGATAGCCTTTTTCATGGGATTTCTTTTGGATTTGGTTTTAGGTGATCCTTATTATTTGCCGCATCCAATCCGTTTGATTGGAAAACTGATAGAAGGAGCCGAAAAAGTACTTCGTGGAATGGGGATAAGAGGGAAAGATAGTAAGGAAGATAGTAATGGGAGAGCGTTTCGACAGGGAATAGGACTTGTGCTTATTGTGGTCATCAGCGTGGTGGCAGTTACGCTTTTTCTGCTGTTTATGGCATATTGGCTTCATCCGGTTCTGGGAGTGGTGGCGGAATGTATTATGACTTATCAGATACTGGCAGTAAAATGTCTGAAGGTAGAGAGTATGAAAGTCTATCAATGTCTGAAAAATGGCAATATGGAGCAGGCAAGGAAAGCTGTTTCCATGATTGTAGGCAGAGATACGGAACATCTGGACGAAGAAGGTGTTGCAAAAGCAGCGATAGAAACGGTGGCTGAGAACACCTCTGACGGAGTGATTGCACCAATGTTGTATCTGGCAGTTGGCGGTCCGGTACTTGGATTTTTATATAAAGCGGTAAATACAATGGATTCCATGATTGGATATAAAAATGAAAAGTACCTGTATTTCGGAAGGGCAGCGGCAAAGCTGGATGATTTTGTGAATTTCCTTCCGGCAAGAATCAGCGCCTGCCTTATGATTATTGCATCTTTTTTGGCAGGCAGACACTTTTCGGGAACAGGTGCATGGAAAATTTATAAAAGAGACCGCAGAAAACATGCAAGTCCCAATTCCGGTCAGACTGAGGCAGTATGCGCCGGTGCGCTTTCCATAAGGCTTGCGGGAGATGCCAGTTATTTTGGAAAGATAGTAAAGAAACCGTATATAGGCGAGGCGGTACGAGGGGTAGAATACGAGGATATAAAATGGGCGAATTATTTGATGTACATTACTGCATGGCTGTGTGAGATGTTATGTCTGTTGGTAATGTACGCAATAGCAATGAGCAGTGCGCATCCGTAATTTGAAAAAATGGCAGCTTGCTGACAATTTTTTCAGAATGCGGATGCATAGGGCGAATGCCTGCGAACGAGAAAAACCGAAGATTTTTTGAGTGTGCACTGCGGAATATGTGGAATAGCTGATGAAAGGAGCAAGGATGAGCATTCATGGAGGCGATGTTTATAGAAATCATGTGGATATTGATTTTTCGATTAATGTAAATCCGTTTGGTACACCGGAATGTGTAAAAGAAGCACTTCATAAGGCGGTTGAGATGTGTGGGAAATATCCTGATATGGAAGCGGAAAGATTAGGAGAGGCAGTCAGTACATTTCTTGGAGTGCCAAAGGAATATTTGATATTCGGAAATGGGGCATCAGAACTTTTTATGGCGATTGTTCATGGAATAAAACCGGGGAAGGTCGTGATACCGGTGCCTTCCTTTTATGGATATGAATATGCGGCAAAGTCAGTGGATAGCGAAATTATTTATTATGAGATGAATCAGGAAAATAACTTTTGTTTGAAAGAGAATATGAAGCGTATCCTGACAGAAGAGGTAAATCTTCTTTTTCTTGCTAATCCAAATAATCCGATTGGAAATCTTTTAGACAAAGAGCTGATGAAAGAATTGCTCTTGCATTGTGAGTATAAAGGGATTTATGTGGTAGTAGATGAATGTTTTATTGAATTTTGTGGAAATCAGCTTTCTTTACTGTCTGAGATAGAGGAATATGAGCATCTGATAATTGTAAGGACTTTTACAAAAATCTTTACAATTCCGGGAGTGCGCTTAGGGTATCTGGTGTGTAAAAATAATGCGGTACATACAAAAATAGCCAGACAACTCCCTGAATGGAATCTTTCCTGTTTTGCGCAGGAAGCGGGATGTATCTGTGCGAAGCAGGCAGAGTTTATTGAGAAAACAAAAATTTATATTGAAGAAGAACGACAGTTTATGGAAAAAGAACTTATGCAAATAGGATTGAGGACATTTCCGTCTGTATCGAATTTTATCACGATATACAGTGATAAACCCTTATATGAGAAGTTGCTGAAAAAAGGAATTTTAATTAGGGATTGCAGTAATTTCAGGGGATTAGGAAAAGGATTTTACCGTATTGCAGTAAAGAGCAGAAAAGAAAATAAGATTTTACTGGAAAATTTATAGTATATGGGAGATGGAACATGGAACATTCTAAAATAGAATATCTGCCGCCGGAGGAAATTGAAAAACGGAGCTTTGAAATCATTACAGAAGAACTTTTGAAGAGAAATATCAGTCTCCCCAAAGAAGAGGAGTTCATTACAAAGCGGGTAATACATACCAGCGCGGACTTTGATTATGCCGAAACGCTTTGCTATTCCAAAGGAGCAGTGGAAATCTTGAAAAAGTTGATAAAAAACGGAGCTGATATCGTGACAGATACCAATATGGCATTGGCAGGAATCAATAAAAAGGTGCTTGCAAAGTTTGGTGGGGAGGCGCATTGCTTTATGGCAAATGAACATATTGCGCTTTTGGCAAAGCAAAGAAATATGACACGGGCAGCGGTCAGCATGGAAAAAGCGGCAACGATTGAAAAACCAGTTATTTTTACAATCGGCAATGCGCCAACTGCTCTGATAAAGCTGTATGAAATGATGGAAAAAACGGATTGGAAGCCAGCCTTTATTATTGGAGTTCCGGTGGGATTTGTCAATGTGGAAGCGGCAAAGGAACTTATATTAAAAACAAATATTCCATACATCATTAACAGAGGACGAAAAGGTGGAAGTAATATCGCTGCGGCAATTTGTAATGCCGCATTGTATCAACTTTAAGAAGGGAAGATAGAAATGCGATATGGTTTTACGACCGGAAGCTGCGCGGCTGCGGCTTCAAAAGCCGCAGCTTATATGCTGCTGACAGGATTAAAAAAGACGGAAATTACAATAGAAACGCCAAAAGGTATACTGTATAATGCAAAGATTCTGGATATCATGTGTGGGGAAAATGAAGTAAGCTGTGCGGTAGAAAAAGATGGCGGAGATGATCCGGATATTACAACAGGTACATGGATTTATGCGAAAGTTTCGTATGCAGAAAAAGGTGTGAAGGAACAAATTATCATTGAAGGCGGAGTAGGCGTGGGGAGAGTGACAAAACCGGGACTTGACCAGCCTGTAGGCAATGCGGCAATCAATCGCGTTCCGAGGAAAATGATAAAAAAAGAAGTATTAGAAGTTTGTAGATTGGCGGATTATAAAGGCAGCCTTCGGATTGAGATTTCAGTACCGGAAGGTGAAAAGCTGTGCGAACGTACTTTTAACCCAAGACTTGGCATTGTTGGCGGTATTTCCATATTAGGGACGAGTGGCATCGTAGAGCCTATGAGCAGTCAGGCGCTGATTGATACCATTCGGGTAGAATTGTGTCAAAGAAGGGTTTTAGGATTTGATTATGTTGCCGTTTCGCCGGGAAATTATGGTTTGGAGTTTATGAGGAAAACATATGGATATGATTTGGACAAGAGTGTGAAATGCAGCAATTTTATCGGTACAACCATTGATATGGCAGTGGAAATGGGATTTCAGAAAATGCTCCTGACAGGTCATATAGGCAAACTGATTAAGGTTGCAGGTGGAATTATGAATACCTATTCCAAAGAAGCAGATTGCAGGATGGAGCTTCTTGCGGCATTTTCCGTAAAGGAGCAGATAGAACCTTTGCGGGTAAGAAGAATATTGGAATGCGTGACAACGGAAGAAGCAGTTTCTGTTATAGAGGAAAGCGGGAAATTACAGCAGGTCATGGAGCAGATTGCAGAGCGTATCTGCTATTATATGGAAAACCGCGCCGGAGGAAAAATGAAAACAGATTGTATTCTGTTTTCCAGTGAATATGGAGAACTGGCAAAAAGTAAGGGGGTAGAGGAATGGTTTATTTTGTTGGGGCAGGAACAGGCGCAGTAGATTTGATAACAGTCAGGGGAATGCGCTTATTAGAACAGGCAGATGTGATTATTTATGCAGGTTCTTTGGTGAATCCCGAACTGCTTGCCTATGCAGGAAAAGACTGCGAGATACATAACAGTGCGAAACTAACATTAGAAGAAGTGATACAGATTATCGTTAGTGCAGAAAACAAGGGGAAAACAACTGTCCGTTTGCATACGGGAGAGCCGAGTATCTATGGAGCAGTCAGGGAGCAGATGGATGAGTTGGATACACTGGGCATTTCTTATGAGAGCTGTCCGGGGGTAAGCGCCTGTTTTGGCGCAGCGGCGTCCTTGAATCTTGAATATACGCTGCCGGGAATCTCACAATCCCTGATTATTACAAGAATGGAAGGCCAAACGAAAGTGCCGGGACTGGAAAGTATTGAGAGCTTTGCAGCACATAAGGCATCTATGGCAATTTATTTAAGTGCCGGAATGATTCGGGAATTAAGCAGACGGCTGGTTAATGGCGGGTATAAGGAAACAACACCAGCAGCACTTATTTATAAGGCAACTTGGGCTGAGGAGGAGGCGTACCTGTGTACGATTGAAACATTGTATGATGTATCTGTAGAGCATAGGATTACGAAAACAGCCTTGATATTGGTCGGAGATGCAATCGCGCATCAGTATTACAGAAAATCAAGGTTATATGCGCCGGATTTTTCGACCGAATACCGGGAGGCAAAACGAAAAGAATGAGATTAAGTATTATTAGCTTTACAGAAAATGGAAAACAACTTTCGGAAAGTATTGTAAAATTGTTGGAGAGGGAATTAGAAATTAGGTTATATACAAAATGTGAGGCAGGCATAAAAGACAATCGTTATTCAGATATCTTATTTGTAAAAATATCTGTTGGAGATTGGGCAAAGGAACGGATGCAGGAGCAAAACGCCTTGTTGTTTATAGGCGCCTGCGGAATTGCAGTCAGGGCAGTAGCGCCGCATCTTACGGATAAACTGCATGATGTACCAGTGCTTGTAATGGATGAAAAAGGGAAATATGTCATTCCGATTTTATCAGGACATATGGGCGGTGCAAATGATCTTGCAAACCATATAGCAAAGAAAACAGGGGCAGTACCGGTGATTACTACGGCAACAGATCTGAATAAAAAATTTGCTGTGGATTTGTTTGCAAAAAGAAATAACCTGTATATTGCAAATAAAGATGGGATTGTCAAAGTATCATCAAAGGTATTAGCCGGAAAAGAGATTACGATATGTATAGAGACGGGACATGAAATCACTTGTGAAGAAACTGGCGTGCGGATTGTTCCATATCCGCCAGACAGATTTGTTGATGTTGTGGTTACTTCCAAAGATGATGTGTTTGATACTTCTCTTTTGTTGAAACCGCGGGAGTATGTCATAGGAATTGGCTGTAAAAAAGGAAAAAAAGCAAATGAAATTGATAAATTTATTTCAAAAACAATAAATGAAATGGGAATTTCTATCATGCAGATTTTTGCGCTGTCCTCTATTTCGCAAAAGAGTGATGAACAGGGGATTATTGAATGGTGTCGAACAGAAGGGATTCCATTTTTTACATATACAGCAGAAGAATTACAGGAAGTAAACGGAACTTTTACAAAGTCTGTGTTTGTTAAGAATCAGGTTGGCGTTGATAATGTTTGCGAAAGGGCAGCAGTGAAAGCCTGTGGAGAGGGTGGAAAACTAATATGTCCAAAAGTTGCGGAAAATGGGATGACAATTGCGATTGCAATGCGAGTATAGCCGCATGGAGAGAATGGAAGGTATGTTTTGATGGCAAATAGAATTTATATTGTAGGAATGGGACCGGGCAGGGAAGAAATGATGACAGGAGAAGCATTGAATGTGTTAGACCAGTCTGATGTGATCGTTGGTTACACATTATATCTAAAGCTGCTTGGCGGGCGTTTTCAGGGGAAAGAAATGTTATCCACACCAATGCGTCAGGAGGAGGAACGGTGCAGGCTGTGTTTTGAGGAAGCTGAAAAAGGGAAAAAAGTAGCCCTTGTATGCAGCGGTGATGCAGGAATTTATGGGATGGCGTCTTTGATGTACGAGATTGGGAAAGCTTATCCGAAAACAGAACTTTACGTTATCGCAGGGATTACTGCGGCGAGCAGCGGTGCGGCAGTTCTGGGAGCGCCACTGAACCATGATTTCTGTGTTATCAGTCTGAGTGATCTGCTGACACCGTGGGATGCGATTGAAAAAAGGTTACATGCAGCCGCAGAAGGTGATTTTGTCATTGTACTGTATAATCCGTCCAGCCATAAAAGAAAGGATTATCTGATGAGAGCATGTGATATTTTACTGTGCAGCATGGAGGGGGAACGAGTTTGCGGATATGTTGAAAATATAGGAAGAGACGGAACAAAAATGGAAATCTGTACCTTAAAGGAGTTAAGGGACAGGGAGGTCAATATGTTTACCACGGTATTTATTGGAAGTTCCGGTTCGGAGAACATAAATGGGAAATTTGTCACAAGGAGAGGCTATAAGATTGAAAAAAATATTGATATTTGCGGGGACAACTGAAGGAAGAAAATTATCGGAATATCTTGCAGAGGCTGAAATAAATCATACAATCTGTGTGGCAACGGAGTATGGCGCAATTGTTTTAAGACAGCATCCCCTTATAAAAGTACATCAGGGAAGAATGAATCAGGAACAGATAGCAGAATTCATAAGCAATGGAAAATTTGATGTTGTGGTAGATGCAACACATCCTTTTGCTAAGGAGATTACTTATAATATACAGGCTGCATTGAAAGAAATGGAGCGGATTGGAATATCAATTCCATATTTGAGGTTGAAAAGAGACGGTATTACGGAGAGAGAAAACGGCATTACCTATTTTGAAACAAACGAGGAATGTGTGAAAGCGTTGGAAGATACGGAAGGAAATATTCTTTTGACTACCGGAAGCAAGGAATTGTACAAATATTGTGTTTCTGAAGGAATAAAGCATAGATTGTATGTAAGGGTACTTCCAAGTGTGGAAAGTCTTTCTCTATGTACAGAGCAGGGTATTTGCGGGAAACAGGTTATTGCAATGCAGGGACCTTTTACTGCGGAGATGAATGAGGCTATCATTCGCCAATATGAAATAGCTTATCTTGTAACGAAGGAGAGCGGTGTGCCCGGAGGTTATCAGGAAAAGATAAACGCTGCGAAGAGAACCGGAGTGAGGATATTTGTAATTGGCTGTTCTGATGAGGGAGAAGGGTATTCTTTTTCTGAAATATGCCAAAAACTTGAAGATATAGGAGGAGAAAAATTTAGGGCGAAGAATCAGATAAAAGAGAATATGGAAATTATTCTGGCAGGTATTGGTATGGGACATGTAAACGGTCTAACGAAAGAAGTAGAGAGGGTGATTAGTGAAGCAGACATTTTATTAGGGGCAGAGAGAATGCTTAATGCTGTCTATTCTAAAGCAGAAAGACATCCTTTTTATCAGGCAGAACAGGTCATTCCTTATCTGCATGATATACAGAGCGGAAGTTTATTTGAGGAAAATAAAAAAGTTGTGATTCTTTTTTCGGGAGATAGTGGATTTTATAGCGGGTGTCAGCCTTTATATGCGGCACTGGAAAAAGAAATTACCGAAGGTCGCATAAAGGCATCTTTGCGTATTCTTCCGGGTATTTCTTCCATAGCTTATCTGGCTTCCTGCATTGGAGAAAGCTATCATGATGCGGCCGTTTACAGTATACATGGGAAAAAATTATACAACCTTGCACACCGGATCAAAAGCAGGTCAAAAACATTTCTGATTACATCTGGTGTAAAAGATATAAATCAGTTGGGAGAACTGTTGACAGATGCGGGAATGCAAAAATGTGAAATTATAACAGGATATCAGTTATCCTATGAGGAACAGCGGGTAGAGAGGCATACGCCGTTAGAGTGTATGGAATTGAAGGAGGAAGGGTTATATACATGTTTTGTTAAAAATCCATATGCTACGCAAAGAAGATTGACACATGGTGTTGCAGATGGTCAATTTATCAGGGACAGGGTTCCTATGACAAAAGAAGAGATTCGAGAGGTTAGTATCTGTAAGCTGCGATTAAAAGAAAAGGCGGTAGTTTATGACATTGGCAGTGGCACGGGTTCTATTGCAATAGAAATAGCGGGCATTTCTGACGATATACAGGTGTATGCGGTGGAGCAGAAGCATGAAGCAGTTTTATTAATTGAAAAGAATAAAAAGAAATTTGAACTGCAAAATGTAACAGTGGTAGAGTCGAGAGCACCAGAGGGATTAACTGAACTTCCAATGGCGACACACGCATTTATAGGAGGAAGTGGCGGCAGATTAAAGGAAATACTGGTGTCACTCCGACAGATGAATCCCGACATGAGGGTTGTGGTAAATGCTGTCAGTATGGAGACAATTTGTGAAATGAGAGAGATTTTATCAATGGATGATATGATAAAAGAAGAAGAGATTGTGCAATTACAGGTAAGCAGGGCAAAAAAAGCAGGAAATTATCATTTGATGCAGTCTGAGAATCCGGTTTGGATTTGTGCATTTGATTTCTGCGGCAAAGAGCCTGAAAGAAAGGCGTGATATTTGCATGAAAATAAAAAGAGTTATGATTGCCGCCCCTAAAAGTGGAAGCGGAAAAACAGTAGTCACCTGTGCCTTGCTTCAGGTATTAAAGGATTGCGGCTTGAAAGTGGCTTCTTATAAATGCGGACCGGATTATATTGATCCGATGTTTCATGAAAAGATAATAGATGTTCCGGCAAAAAATCTGGATACATTTTTTACAGATGAAGAAAAGACAAGGAAACTTTTTCAAAAAAGTGTAATGAAAATGGACTTTGCAGTTTTTGAGGGTGTTATGGGACTATATGACGGGGTAGGCGGAGTTAAGAAAGAAGGTTCTTCTTATCAGCTTGCAGAAGTGACAAAAACACCGATTGTGCTTGTTGTTGATGCGAAGGGGATGGGACGCTCCATTGTGCCATTGATAGCAGGATTTCTCGATTATGATAAAAAACATTTGATAAAAGCTATCCTGCTGAACCGAATGTCAAAAGGATACTTTGAATTGGTAAAGCCATTGATTGAGGAGGAACTGAAAATCCAAGTGGTCGGTTTTTTGCCTGAAAATGACAAACTGTACATTGAAAGCAGGCATTTAGGACTATTTTTGCCGGATGAGGTGAATCATATAAAAGAGAAATTACAGGCGGTTTCTGAATTATTTTTACAGACAGTTTCCGTAGAGCGTATCAAAGAAATAGCAGAAAGCGCGGAAGAACTGGAATCTGAAGAAATAGCGATAAAAGAAACCAGAATCGAAAGCTATGGGGATATTGGTCATGTGAAAGCAGTTAGTGACAGCCGTCCAACGATAGCAGTGGCAAAAGATGAAGCCTTCTGCTTCTATTATGCTGATAATATCCACTTGCTGGAGGAATATGGGGCAAATATAACATATTTTTCTCCGCTGCGGGATGAAAAACTGCCGGAAGGATGCCATGCCCTGTTAATTGGCGGCGGATATCCGGAATTGTATGCGGAACAGCTTAGCGCAAATACGAGAATGCGTGAGGCAGTCAGGAGTGCGGTTGAAAATGAAATGCCAGTCGTGGCAGAATGCGGCGGTTTTATGTATTTACATTCTTCTTTGAAAGATAAAGAAGGGTTTTCTTATGATATGGCGGGAGTTATTCCAGCAGCCTGCTATCATACCGGGAAACTGGTTCGTTTCGGTTACATAGAACTTCGGGAAAAGCAAAAGCACTTCCTGTTAAACGGCGGGGGAATAAAAGGACATGAATTTCATTATTACGACAGCACCTGTAATGGGGCGGACGTAATAGCAGTTAAGCCGGTGACCGGAAAAGAATATGCCTGCATTATAGAAAATAAAACGCAGTGGATAGGATTTCCGCATTTATATTATCCGTCAAATCCTGCATTTGCAAGGGCATTTATTGATAAGGCAAGGGTATATCAAGTAATGATATAGGAAAGGAAGTTTGGAAAAGTGAGTATGGAAAATTCATATCGATTTTTTGAGAACAGGAACTGTAAGTATTTTCCCTGTCATAAGGGATTGGAAAACTTAAATTGCCTGTTTTGCTATTGCCCGCTATATTTAAGGGATAATTGTCCGGGGAATCCTGCATATATAGAAAAGGATGGGAGAAAGATAAAAGTCTGCACAAACTGTACCTTTCCCCATCATCCTGAAAATTATGATGCGGTAATTCAGATATTGAAAAGGTAAGAGCGCATTATGATAACAGAGTATGGGAATGTACGAAAGCGCGTAAAGAAAAGTAATAGTAGATTGTCAGACAATCGAAGGTGTATCGTGATGAAGTGAGAGCTTTTAAACGATGCACCTTTTTAGATTCAATTCTGAGGGAGTGTATACTTGGTTGTCCAGATTTCAGGGAAGGACGGCAATACGGATTTATGATTGTGTTTGGTATTTGGAGTGAAGGTAACAGGATTTTGCTAAAAATTTACAAACACACTTGACAATATCTCTCTGA
>CAJUKA010000065.1 GCA_910586585.1 uncultured Lachnospiraceae bacterium | reverse complement strand
ATTACGGCGGGACTGGCGGCTATGTCAGTCCCCCTTTTCTATCATTTCTACGGGAGCCATAAAACCGACGGGCTGATAGAGCAGTTTGAGAAAAGCGTGGAACAGGAGCATATGGAGGATGATGAAAAAGAAGAAGAAAAGAAAACTGAAACGGAGGCGGCGGATACCAAAGCCCCCGTTAATGAAGCGGATGCAGCCCTGCTTTCGTCCGGGGACGTGATCGGTCTGATCGAGATAGAAGCATTAGAGCTGAAATATCCCATCGTGGAAGGTGCGGACAGTAAACAGCTTGCCTATGGAATCGGACATATTCCTGATACGGCGGCAGTCGGCAGCAAAGGGAACTGTGTGCTTGCCGGACACAGGGGGAGCAGGTACGGCGCTTATTTCAAGTACCTTAACAGACTTGCAGAGGGCGATGTGGTAAAGATTACGGATAAAGAGGGAAACGTGCATCTCTATGAGGTTGTTTCATCGGAAGTCGTTGGACCATACGATAACTTCGTAAAAGCGCAGGGGGATGAAACAGAACTTACCCTGCTGACCTGTGAGAACAGCGGAACCATGCGCCTGATTTACCACTGTGTCTATAAGGAGAGTGAATAGCATGAGTGGGGACAAAAAAGAATACCATTTTGGCGCAATAGAGGACATTCTGCGGGAAAGCGGGGCAGAAGCGACGGAGCCGGACAGAACGGAGGGAATGGACGGCGGTATTCTGCTCACAAGCGGAATCCATGTTTATCTGCCATATCATGAAATCAATGTACATGAGGGATATTTCTGCTGCATGGAAGATGGGCAGCTTGTACCGCTGAGATTCCTGACTGTCATTTATGACAGGACGGATAAGGAATATCTGTATGATGCAGAAGAAAACTTCGTGGATACGGTGCATGAATGGCTGAAAGGACAATGCACACGGGAACAGTTGGAACAGGAACCTTGCGAGATAAAAGGAATCAGGGAGGAAATCGTCTATGGAAAGGGCATACAGACTGGGGGAAGTGGAAGAAATCCTTGCGGGGACGGAACAGCTTGCAGAAGTGCCGGACGACATCATGGAAAGCGATGAGGATTACCAGATCGTCATCAGCGGATGGGCGGTGCATATCCCGGAACTGGGGCTGAACCTGCATGAAGGGATATTCTGTAATTATGATGCGGAAGAAGGCGGCTATCTGCCCGATTTTGCAGTTACCGTCATAAAAGAGGAAGGGCAGGAGGAATGGCTTTACTATGAGCAGGACGACTTTGTGATAACACTTGCAAATTACCTGCATGGGAAAACAGATGTGGAGCGGCTTGGACAATTATTCTGTTTTATCCGTATGCCGGATGGAAGCCCACCAGCAGAAGAATGAACCTGCCCTGCATTTTTTCAGCAGGGCAGTTCAGATAAAAAAATATTTTATCGTCCAAAGGGACAAAAAAGGAGGAACTTATGGAATATTCAATCCAGTTAAACGCAGTGAACAACCCGGACAAGAACGTGAGGGCATTTGCAACGATTGTGCTGGGGGACAGCTTCAAGGTCACGAACGTAGCAGTGATTGAGGGCAGCAAAGGCGCTTTTGTATCCATGCCCAGTTTCCGCACAAAAGAGAGGGATGAGCATAACAATCCTGTCTACAAGGATGTGTGCAATCCGATCACAAAGGAGTTCCGTGAGGAACTGTACGGGGATATTTTAAGGCTCTATGACGAAATGGAGCAGACCGGAATGGCAGAAGTCAAGATGGATGCTGACGAACCGGACGAGCCGGATTTCACGGTAAGGGTAACGCCGTTTGAACGTGAAGGCAGCAACATGGTCGGTCTTGCCAATATCGTTCTGAATGACAGCTTTGCGGTGGGAAATGTGAGCGTGGTGCAGGGCAAGAACGGAATGTTTGTCGCAATGCCGTCCTACAAGGCAGGCAACAAGTACAGGGATGTATGTTTCCCGATTACGAAGGAGTTCCGTGAGAAAATCAATGATGCGGTGCTTGAAAGCTACCATCAGGCAAAGGAACAGGCATTGCAGGAGGGGAAGGAACGTGCCTCACAGCAGATGCAGAAGGACGACAGGGGATTTATGAAGGTCAGCGGGGAACCGCTGCCGTTCCATTAAGCAACAACAATAAATAATATGAAAGGGCAGGGCGGGCAGCCGCCCTGTGAAAAGGGAAAAGAAAATGGAAATGACAGAAACGATGCAGCTTACAAAGGAACAGAACCTTATGGAGCTGCTTGAACTGCTCCGCAAAAACAACATGAAAGAGGCTGCAAACAGTATCTTCGAGATGGCAGCGTATGTCGATGTGATGGAGAAAAAGATGGATTCTGTTCTGGAGGAACTTGTGACGGTCAAAGACCAGCTTCATAAAATGGAGGAACGGGAGGCAGAGAAAGGGCTGAAACAGTCCCTTAAAAGAGCCTTAAACAAGCTGGAACAGGACTGCAAAGCGATGAAAGAAAAACTGTTTGAGGTCAAGGCAGAGATCAAGGCAAAGGCAGGGGAGATTGTGACAGTGGTAAAGCAGAAAGGGAAAGCCGCCTTAAACAAGGTATCGGAGTTTCTTGGGATAAAGAAAAAACTGCAAAATATCCGCCAGAATGTGCAGAAATCCATAGAAGATGTGGATAAGAGTATCGGAAAAATAGATGCTTTCGGCGCAGGCATGAGAGAAGCCGGACAAAAGATTGCCAACACATTCCGCACTTTTGCGGATAAACCGGAAAAGGAATATGGGGAAAAGAAATTCTCAAAGACGGAACTGATTAAGAAGCCTTTTCAGACAAAGAGAAAGCTGCTGTCCAGTATCCTGAACTGTGCGGATGCCGCCATAGAAAAGACGGAACGGCTTGCCGCAGAGGTAAAACAGTACCAGACGGATAAGGCAGGACAGGAGCGTGGGAACGCTGGCAGTGTGGAGGCTGTAAACCCTTTGGAGCTTGCAAACGTGGCAGAGCCAGAGTTCCAGTATGGGGCAGAGGCTTTTGAGGCGCACCAGAAGAAAACGGATAAAGCGGTGACCAAGGATAAAGTAACAAAGAATGAGCCTGTAAAGAGCGGAAAAAGCCGATAGAGAAAAGTCCTCTTGAATTGGACTAAGGTTTGATTCAAGGGGATTTTTTGGTTTTGATGGTCGTTTTCTGCAAAAAAAGGACACATTATGCAAGAGATATTTTCAACTAAAAACAGGTATGCTAACATAAAAAAATAGAAAAGATCTATTTGGTTTATGAGATACAATGAGTTATTCTATAATATAAAGATATATTAGGAGAAAGGATAATATATTTGTAGGGTGCTTTGTATTAAATAAAAATTTATGGAGGTATTGATATGTTTAAAAGAATTAAAAAAGTGATTGCATTTGCATTAGCATTGACTATGTTGATGGGAATGGGTACAGTGGCATCTGCGGCAGAAAAGGAAGGCGGTATTCCAGAATATTCTAAGACTAATGAGAATGGAATGACGGTTGATGTTGCAGGCAATCAGGCAGGAGTGACAGTTGAAGGTGTTGATGGTGAGGAAGGAATCAGTCCTTTATGGTGGCCCGGAGATGGACCTGCACCACAGGTAACGAGCATTTCTCTTTATAGATATGGCTGGCTTACAAATGGAAATTTTGGTGTTACAATCAAAGTATATGGTTATGGCAGTGATACCACAACATTTGATGGAAGAAGTATTTCTTGGATACATCAGGAGCCGTTTATCGTGTCTGGTACGGGCGCAGATGGTTTCTATTATACATATGATTGTGGTCCTATTACACAGGCAGGAAGCTATAGGTTTGATACAACATTCAGATCAACAAATTTCCCATATTCTACACGTTCCTTTTCAGAGGTATTCACGTTTAGTGCAAACTAATATATGTTAATTCATATAGAATGCATTGTGATGTGAATGGAGGTAGAAAAATGCGTATTGATTCAGAAGTGCAACGTGCGTCTGGAGTATTCGGAAAGCAACAATGCAACAATAAAACATCTACTGCTGAAAATTCAGCATTTCCTCAATCATCAAAAAAAGTGTATTTAAAAACGGATGATATGTTATTTTCAGGCGGAAATGGAACAGGTCTTTCTTTTTATATTAAATATGCGGAAGAATCAACAGAGGAGAATCCTGTAGTTATAGCAAAAGGGGTAGATGAAAATGGAAAAGAATTTGAACAAAAGATTAATATAAATGATATTAATTTGAGAAATGCTTCTTTTGTTGAAATGAGTGCTTTGGAGGCTCATTGTAATGTTGATAGGGGGAATAGTCTTACCTCTTTTCCGCAGGAAACAGGTCGAATGGGGTTGAATGATAGATGTGATCTTGTATCCAGTTTTGAAAAAGTTATTCAGGATATGAAAAAATTAGGTAAGTACGACTTACAGATGTTTTATATGCGCAGTATGAATACTTATCTAAATCTGGCAAAGAACAAAAAAGCATAAGTTTGCTGTTCAACTCTTTTGTGCGACAATAAATTCCCATGAGGTAAATATCTTGCTTCATGGGAATTTTTACTTTAAGAATTTGGTTAGGTGGAAAGTGTATGAAAAAATAACAAGTATTTTATATATTTGTATTATATTTGATTTTGATATTTTTCCAATACGGCTTTCACATTGAGCAAAATAGATGGAGGCATACCGATAATAAGTATTTCAGCACAGGCGCATAGCTGCGAAACAGTATATATACGGTATCTTCTGTCCAATGTCTGTGCATCTTTTCTTGACATAATTTCAAACAAATACTTATCTTCCCACTCTTGAAAAATAATTCCCTTATCCTTTAGGATAAAATACATTTTCATGGTGTCAGTATAATTCCGCTGACATATCATATGTAAATCATATGTAGTCAGTTTGTTCAGCTCATCAAAGGTAGCAATCTTATATTTATAAAGGCCCTCATAATGTATTGGACGAAATGGCAACTGATACGGAGCCAGGTTCTCCTTAATATTCTGTACAGAGCGTAATTCTATACCTTGCGCCTTACATAGTTCTTCCAGCTCAATCATTGTTTGCTCTCCGAGATTGCGCATACGGGCAAGTTCTTCTTTAGAGCATAGTGAAAGTTGTGATAAATAGAGGATATAGTTTCTCTCAAGAATATGTAAAAGCCTTTGAGACATTGGCACATCATAAATTGTTACTGCATTTTCCGGCGGCAGTAAATATCCAGCGCTGTTAAGTTCCTGCATGATAGCGGAAACATAGTGTCGCTTTAAGGGAAACTTCTGTATCAGAGAAATATAATCATGCCCTTCCAGATCAGAAACCATAGTAAAACCTAATTCATGAAGCATATTTTTAGTGTAGTAGGAAATCTCTAAATCATCTATATATAATCCCATAAATTTTCACTCCTTTGTTAATCCCATTTTACTTGTAATATAGACAGATTCGCAATAAAATAGCAGAAAATGACATTTTTTTGCAGAAAACGGACAGAGAATGTCTTTAATATTTATTTAAGGGAAAAGATATGTTCTGATTTTGAAGGAGATTTAAACGGTTTTATGACCGACTTTTGTAAAGACAATTACATAAAGTGGACTGAAACAAGTCCCTTTTCGGAAATTTTATTGAATACAATACTCTAAAATAGAACCGAAACGGGTTCAGGGTATGGTGAAAATATGGAGCAGAAAATAAAGCAGGACGAAATATTTATCGGGCAAAACATTAGGCGTATCAGAAAAGAAAAAGGAATACGGCAGACAGATATGGTTACATTGATACAATTACAAAATGTACTGATAACCAGAGAAGCACTGGTAAAGATAGAAAGAGGGATACAGCATATACAGGCATCGCAGCTTCGGGCAATTAGGAACGTGTTGGAAACAACATATGATGAATTGCTGAAATAAAGGTGACAGATCGGTGTGACCTGTCACTTGATGATGATACTTATATTTTTATCCGATTGATAACAATTCCTTAATTGTTGCTGCAAATGAGTTTGAGGATGAAAGGCTCTGCTTTAATTCATACTCATTACAGGATGGCATTTGTGAGAGCATACAGATTTTGTGCTTTTTCCATAACAGGGCAGCTTTCTTTTCTGGCAGAATTTCAAATATATACTTATCCTGCCAGTTGTCAAACACAATTCCGTTTTCAGTTAGAATATAATAAATCTGCATGGTGAGGCTGTAATCTTCCTGACAGATATGATATAAGTTATTTGCTGTTGTATGCTTAAAATCATCTATGCAGGATATATTGTTTTGAAACAGCAGAGGGTAAATTTTTGAAGGGAACTGGTATTTTTCAAAATGTTCTTTGATAGATAGTAAGGAACGCATTTCAATACCATATTTCTGACAGATCTGTTCCAATTCCACTACCGTTTTCTCACCTAAATTACGGAAACGCAGGATTTCTTCTTTGGGATAGGAGGAAAGCTGTGACAGGTACATGACACCGTTCCGTATGAGGGCATTTTGTAACCGTTTTGACATAGATACATCATAAATGGATATTTCATCGCTTGGCGGCAAAAGATACCCCAGAGTATTCAGCTCGCTAATCAAAGGTTCTATGTTGTAATTCTTGGGAAACTTATTTATCAGAGTAATATAGTTTTGTCCTGCAAGTTCTGAAACCATTGTCAAGCCAATACTGTTTAAGGCAGATTTAGAAGCAGCAGAAATGTTTAGATCCTGAATTTTCATAGCTGTATCATTGCTCCTTTATATTCTTGAGTTTGAAGGGGGAATATCCCTAGTATAACACTTTTTCTGAAAAAAACAAATGAGAAATGGACTAAAATGAGTTCTGATTGTATAATTTATTATAATAATCTGTATTATTGAATTTCAATCGTGTCATATTCTGCTATATATGGTCATTTTCTGCAAGATAATTGACTTATAAATGAAAGAAAAATAAAATATAAAGGGGGTTTTATAAGCAGCGTAACAGGACACGCACAAAGCAAAGATTGCTTATCGCCGTCCACTATGAATGTAGGGAAAATATTAAAGAATTTTGTAAGGCATGACGAAATACAGAACAGACGGTGGATTAAGGATTAAAGACAAACTACGATAAAATTGACTTAGGAAGGAGGAACCGAAATAGATGTTCAGGATTGCTATATGTGATGATGAATTGATTTTCGCAGAAGAACTAAAAGAACTTATATCCGGTTATATGACGGAAAAAGGTCTTGTTTTTAAGATAGATACATATAGCTCTGGTGAGGATTTAGTAAAGTTAGGAATCGAGGTAGTACGTTATACAGTTGTATTTCTGGATATCAATATGGAAAAAATGGATGGCATCAAAGTGGCTGAAAAGATCAGGGCAGCAAGCAGGGAAGTGTTTATTGTATTTGTAACCGCTTATGTGAGCTATTCTTTGGAAGGGTATCGGTTAGATGCTGTCAGATATTTGTTAAAAGGCAGTGAAAACTTTCAGGGTACAGTTAATGAGTGCATGGATGCCATCATAGGCAAACTGAATTATTCAGTTGCCAAAAGGAAATTTGAATTTAAAGAAGGAACAAAAGAAGTATCTCTGGACAGGCTGTTGTATATTGAAAGCAAACTTCATAAACTGGAATTTCATATTATGGAGGATAATTTGAATACCTATACCATGTATGAAAAACTAAGTGCGCTGGAGGATACGCTGAAATCAGATGATTTTATAAGGATACATCAGAGTTATCTTGTGAATATTAAGCATATAAAGAACGTTGTCCGGTATCATGTGATATTGAATAATGACGTCGAACTGGTAATACCAAAAGCAAGATATACATATGTCAAGGAGCAATTTATATCATATCAGGGAGAAATTTAGATGTCTGATTTATTGGCAGAAGCATTAATAATTTTGTTTGAAGTTTTATGTGGTAAAATTTTTTGCGAAATATTTGGAATAGTACGGAACAAAGGCTGGATTAACCTTGTTCAGTTAATGGCATTGGAAATTAGCGTATTTGTAGCTGCAAGGACATTTTCAAATATATTAATTTTGAAACAGATAATAGTAGCATCGTTATATGTTTTGGTTATGTTATGGCATGTGAAAATAAGTATGGGGAAAGCCTTTGTATTGGGGTGGCTATATCAGGCAATGATGTTGTCTACGGATTATTTTGCGTATTCTATTGGTAAAGAATTATGTTCTCTTAGTGAAGCAGTAGGAAAGCAGTACAATTTGGAAAAAATCTTAATGATTTTACTTGGAAAGGCAATTTTATTTTTAGGCATTATCATCATAAGAAGAAAGCTCGGTAAAAAATCTGTTGAGGTTTTATGCGATACGGATTGGCTAAAATTACTGATTTTTCCTATTTTTACAATAGTTATTATAATTTCGATGCTTTCATTTTTCAAATATGTCGAAACACCAGAGCAGATAATGTTGGTATTTATAGGTGCCTTTGGAATGATTGGAATGAATATTGTGGTATTCTATTTAATTAATGATATTGTTGAGAGGGAGATACAGTTATGTGAAAATAAAATAGTTCAGTTACAGGTTAAAAACCAGTCAGAAATGTATCGCTCAATATCAGAGAACTTTGACAAACAGAAAAAGAAAACACATGAATACAAAAATCAGATTGATTGTATAGGGCATTTATTAAAGAAACAGCAGTATTCAAAATTGGAGGAATATGTAAAGACTGTGCATGGCAGTATAGATAAAGAGTTGGATGCTATAGATACAAATAATGTAATAGTGAATGCGATATTAAATACAAAATATCAGGAAGCGGATATAAATGGAATCGTTGTTGTGCTGCGGGTAAATGATTTGTCAGGAGTTTGGATTAAGGATGAAGATGTTGTTACGATATTATCTAATTTGCTTGATAATGCAATTGAAGCCTGTAAAAAGTGTGATAGCGGAAAAAGAATATTGAAATTGAAATTTGTCAATGAAGATGGCATGATAAAAATCGGCGTAAAGAATACATTCAGCAACCCGATTGTTTATGAAAATGGGAAAATAAAATCCACGAAGCTAATAAAAACAGAAGAACATGGAATCGGGATACAAAATATTATTGATGTAATTGAGAAATATGGTGGTTCATATATTATAAAGGATGATAACTATGAGTTTTATTTTTCGATAATTATTCCTGCCTAAAAGAAAGCATCTTGTATGCCCAATGATCATATGAGATGCTTTTTTGTGCCATTTTCTGCTTAAAGATGTCCACTTTCTGCAAGACTTATTGTTTTATTTTGATTTTTCTTTATACTAGATAAAAGGAGGAACACTTAGGTATGGTAGAAAAGATGGTAATGAAATTAGTAACTCAAATGGAGGAAAGAAAAATAATCGAAAAATCCAACAGTGATTATTATGAATACGTTTTATTGGTTTTGACAGAACATTTAATAGGAGTTGTAACCATGCTGATTATTGGTATGTTTTTTAAACAGTTTATACCAACAGTAATTTTTCTGATTTTTTTTCTCTCATTGAGAAAACGAACCGGAGGCTATCATGCAGACAAATTCTGGCAGTGCTATTTTGCGACAATTATAACTTACATTGGAATTATTAAAATAGCAGCAGTGTTATCAGAAAAAACTTATTTCATGTATGGAATGCTGTTATTGGCAGTGCTTGTTATTGAGGTTATTGGTACAGTAAATCACCCTAACATTGATATGAGCAAAGGTGAATTGCAGGAAAACAAAAAGTCAGCCAGATTGCTTGTATTGATGGAAACGGCAGTAATAGTTTTACTGATTGTTTTAGAGATTAACCAGCTCTATGTAAATTATATGTCAATTGCTATCATATTGTGTTCATTCTTAATGTGCTTAGCCAAAATATTAAAACAGGAGGTAGAGGTAAAATGAGGAAATCAGAAAAAATTACAGACAAGGTATTAAAAGTAGTAGAGCGGATTGCCCGGAATGATGTAGAAAAGACAATTCTTGGCAGTACAGCAGAATGTTCAGCACTCTTTCATCAACCGAAAAGACCGAAGAAAAAAGAGAACTAAGAGCGTAACAACAAAAGTGTTGTGCGGACGTGGAATATATTGAGATTTGCTGCACAAGCACTATTAAATCGGGCTGTTTTATTATCAATAAGCAGCCCGATTTAAGAAATCATAATATAAAATATTCATATTGGTAATAAAATGACTCGCTTGGACCTTTTTAGGAGAGCGGTGCGGTTCTGAATGATAGAGGAACTGTGGAAAGGAGACATATGAATTTAGGCTTATCAAATTTATCAAATAATCATTATTTGAATTACATGAGTCAGCAAAGCAAGGTGACGGAGCAAAATAATAGTGTTGGCTTTAATGGTATTTTGTCAACTAAAGCAGCGGAAAAGACAGCAAAAACAGAGTGCAGCTTTAAGGATATGTGGCAGTCAAGGTTTCCGGGGGCGTATTATCATACAATGGATGCATCTAATATTCCTCAAGGGGTATGGGAAAGAAATGATTTTCCGTTCGAGAAGTTTTTTCAAAGTGATGTAGATGAGTCAGTTTTAAATTGGAATCCTAATGGGGGAAATCCAGCTATGGATTCATCAGGAGTACAGTCAAGATTACATTCAATAAGTGGACAGAAATCAATTGTTGTTCCACCAGAACTGGAAGAAAAAATGAAAAACGATCCTGCATTAGCACAACAGGTAATGGCAAAGGTGGAAAGCTTTATTGCAACCAATCAAGTACCCGGAAGGATATGTTCACATTTGATTGTATTAGATGAAAACGGAGAAATTGCACGTTTTCGAGCCTCAAGTCACGGCGGTAATTTTACTGGTCCGACAGAGGCTGAAATGCGGCAGTTTGAAGCAGAGCAGGCGGCAAAACGTAAACGTCGGGCTGAATATATGCATATAGTAGAAGAAAGTTCCCTTAAAAGGTTAGAAATTGAGCAGGAGCAGCGGGCAGATCAGATTAAGTCGGAACAACTGGATAATGCAGAACAACATTATCAGCAAAGTGTATATGATAAAGTGATAGAAAGCTACGAGAAAAACACATTGGCATAAAGAGGTGTTGATTTGGAAAAACAAATTGAAACGGATGTAAAAGCACTTATCATTAAGCATTTTAACATAAATGCAGATGGGGAAGATAATTTGTACTTATTGGGAATAATGCCAAGAGACGTGTTAAAGTTAGTGTACTTGTTGGAGGGTAAATATGATATTCAGTTTAGTGAAACTGATTTGTTACATACCAGATTTGACAGTATCCATGCTCTTGCAGCGACTATCGATCAACATTTACAAAAATGAAATTATCCTATGTTAAATAGGTTAATTAATATGGCAGAAAGGAGAAAACGAATATGGCAAAGTTGGGTAAAAAAATGTCAACAGAGGCAGGTTCTTTGGTTTCTTATGCTTGTCCTTGCATGTGCTATGCACCGGACTGTTCTTGTGCAAATACTACCAATCCAATATATTCCGTGGATTATGCACAGAAGCAGTCAAACAACATTCAGAACAACTCCAAAACGCTTGTAATCTACATGTAATAAAATGAGGTTGTGGCTGGCAGATAGTCTTCATATTTATGTGGAGACTATCTGTTTTTTGAAATATTATGAAAGGCTGGTTTGTGATGAATACTCCATTTGTACACTTTTTAGAAACGCATAATGACATATATTTATTTGATGTTAATACAAATATGATTAGTAAAGTTAATGAAAGAATATATAAATATTTTTCCGGTCAAGGAAAGAAAGAAGATTTGGAAAGTGAAGATTTATTAATTATCAACAATATGAAGAATATGGGGATGCTTTGTGCAAATCAAATAGAAAGAATCGAGCATCCTATGTCAAATTTAATTGAAGATATTCTTGAAAATAGTTTAAACAGACTAACCATACAAGTAACACAAAACTGCAATTTTAGATGTGAATATTGTGTGTATTCTGGGAGCTATCATAATAGAGTACATAATAATAAAAGAATGGACTGGGACACAGCAAAATGTGCATTAGATTTCTTGGAGCAGCATAGCAGGAACGCTCCTGAAATCAATGTTAGTTTTTATGGTGGCGAACCTTTGCTAGAAATGGACTTAATTAGGCATTGTGTGGATTATAGTCATAAGATATTTAATCGCAAAAAAGTTTCGTTTAATTTAACAACAAATGCCTCTTTATTAACCGACGAAGTTATAAAATATTTTGAAAAAGAAAAATTTTTGGTTACGATTAGTCTTGACGGTCCGCAGGAGATTCATGATAAAAATAGAACTTTTGCTGATGGTAAGAGGGGGACGTATGTAACTGTAATTGATAGAATAAAAAGAATCAAAGAAATTGCACCAGACTTTTGTGCAAATGTCACAATTAATGCAGTATTAGATGATGAAAACAATTTTTCACTTATAAATCAGTATTTTGCAAATGAACCAGTCATAAAAGATATATATGTAAGCACTAACTATGTGAATGACACAAATCGAAAAGAAAAAATAGAGCAGTCCAATCAAGCAAATTATATAGAAATATGTAATGAGAAGTTTATTGCTCTAATGTATTTGATGAAAAGAGTATCAAGAGATAGTGTATCAAAATTGGTTGTGCGGGAAGTCGCTGATATCAATGAAACTGTTGGAAAAAGAAAAATTTCTAGGAAAGTGACACCGTCTATTACCCATCCGGGCGGACCTTGTTTACCAGGAGTGCAAAGACCATTTGTAAATGCATATGGTAAATTGTATCCCTGCGAAAGAGTAAATGAAACTTGTGAAGAAATGTGTATAGGAAATATTTATGATGGGTTTAATTTGGAATCAGTAAAACGGTTGCTTAATATAGGAAAAATTACAGAGGAGAGCTGCAAAAAATGTTGGGCGTTTAATTTCTGCACTCAATGTGGCGTAACAGCGGATAATGGTAAAAAAATGGTGCCAGAACAAAGGCTTGAAAAATGTGGAGCTGTCCGCAACCATGTAGATAATTTGTTAAAAGACTATATCGTATTAAAAGAATGTGGCTGTGATTTTACGCAGAGATTGTAGGTGGAGGAATTAAGGATGAGAAAAAAAGCAGTTGTATTTCCCTGTGACAGAGAACTTGTATCGTTTGTAAAGTATATTGATTTTGCAGATTACGAGATAAGAGGTCTTTGTGTATTGGAAGATTCCAATGTCGCTGATAATAAAGAAGATATACCGATTTTGGATATAGGAACTATTGATTTTAATTTATTTGATGTGGTTATTCTTGTGGATGAAACATATCATAAACATTCTTTTGTAGAAGATAGTAGAGTACATGGAAAAGATATAATTTATATAAAACAAGTACAGTCAATCGAAAAAGAACAGATAAATTCAATATCGGAAGAACAGAGGTTAGATGTTCCGGTAATTTTTATTGCTGGTGTGACCTCATATACAGAAAAGTTTCATGTGCAGCTTGCGTTAAGAAGCCGTTTTCTTGACAATGGTTATAAAGTAAGTCAGATAGGTAGTAAAGAGTATAGTGCTTTATTTGGATTCCATCCATATCCCTTATTCATGAATGTTCCTATGGATAATACCGAGAGAATATTATTGTTCAGAAAGTATGTAAAATATATTGAACTACTGGAACAGCCCGATGTAATTGTGCTTGGTATTCCCGGTGGTATAATGGGGGTAAATAGAAAACATCATTTTGACTTTGGTATGACAGCATATATGGTTTCGCAAGCAGTAGAGCCAGATTATGTTATAATGAATATGCTTTATAGCCAAAATTATACAAAAGAACAACTTGAAGAAATTAATAGGAGTTGCAAATATAAATTGAATTTTGAAATAGATAGTTTTCATTTATCCAATGCCTTTTTTGATCCGGCAAGTTTAAAAAGTGAACAATTGGTATTTATTAAAATGGGAAATAAGAAGTATTTGAATAGAATAGAAGGATTGTATGATTTCTTAAATCCAACGGATATGGATAAAGCATTTGAAGATATGATTGAAAAGTTATCTTCCTATAATGTGAATCAAATTATTTGAGGTATTTCATGAATAGAAATATAAAAATTGCAATTATAGATAATGGAATTGACGAGCATCTGATAAAGAAGGGGATTGAAAAAAGTATTGCCATTGATGAAAACGGTAGATGTATAGCCGATACAAAAAATATAGACCAACAACAATTTCAGCATGGGACAAACTGTGCAATGATACTAGAAAAATATTGTCCAGACTGCCGTTTGATCAGTATAAGAATTTTAGACGAGAACGGGGAGGGGGCAATTAAAAATATTTATCCGGCTTTGAGGTGGTGCTATAACAATCAAATAAGTCTGGTTAATTTGAGTTTAGGAACAACAGATTTTAGGGATTATGGGAAACTAAGATGTTTGATTAATGAATATGCTGCCAAAGGCATGATTATAGTAGCGGCAACGGCTAATTCGGGTTTTGTGTCATATCCGGCAAGCCTTACGAATGTAATTGGGGTTGCAACTACTGACAGTCCGTTGGACTACTGTAAAGACTATATGCAGATGGGCATAGATACGGTTGTACTGTCTGTACATACAATCAGGGTTCACAATATGGAGATAAGTACATCGTTGAGTAACAGTTATGCAGCTCCATATATAAGTGCATTGATTGCTAATAAGTTAAAGGCGGATGGCACATTTGAAATAAAGAATTTAAAGATATATGCGAGTGAGCAGAGCCAACTCCATATGATAAGCGGAATATATGAGCCGAACTGGGTTTACAGAGCATATGTATTGGGGAGTGGAACAGCAAGTAAGGCAAAGTATTATTTTGAAACAGTTACAGGAAAGTATGAAGAAGTACAGGAAGAAATAGATACTATTATAGCTTTTTCTATGGCTGATTTGGAAAATCTGGAAATAGGAAATAAGAGTTTCATATATCTTGGAAAAAATGATATTCCTAAATTAAATGTACAGGGGTTCTTTTGGAGCAGGGAAACCAGACAGCAGCAAATGATTAATAACCATTATCAGGGAAACGGTCTTGATGTGCCAGTAGTGATATTGGCAATGGAAACAACAATAGATAGTTACTATATACTTACCGAATTAAAGAAATATTTTGCCAATGATGGTTATAACGCATATACAGTAGGTATGGAACCAGAGTGTGTATTGTATGGGTTAGAGTATATGTCGGAGCCTGCGTCAGATCAGGAAACATGGAAAAAATTTATTGAAAGCCAGATTTTTTATAAGCAGGGTGATTTGCTCATTTGGTGCGTTCCATTAGAAGATAGGGCAAAATTTTTGAAAGTATATCCTGATTGTGATGTGGAGATTTGTTTTTGCAATGAGGGAGAAAATATCGTGGTTAAATTTTCTTTTGAAGAAGAAAAGGCAGAGAAAAAATTTTCGGAATTGTTTGACAGTAAAGCTATCGAAGAAATATATCAGATTATAGAAACAAAACTGACGGAGGATGAAGATGGATAACAAAGAGGCTGTAAAGAAATTATTTTTGCTATTGAACAGATACAGAAAAACAATCGTTGTAATTGTCTGTTGTCTGTTTATTTCTACGGGGTTAAATCTTTGTATACCACTCATCAGCAGGCGGATCATGGATGATGGTTTTATCGGTGGTGATAAGAAATTGCTGATTGAACTGGTATTAGCATCTATGGCAATTTATACCATAAATTCCTTTATTGATATAATAAAAGAAAAAAAGCGTGTAGATATTTCAGCTAAAATACAATATTTTCTTTCGGAGCAGTCTTTCTCACATCTTATGAAATTGCGGGTAAGTTATTTTAATAATACGAATTATGCGGAAACTTTGAACAATATTAACACGGACATTAACCAAATGACATCTATTGCTGACAGCAGTGTCTTCTTTGTCGTTACGCAGGCGTTTAGCATGACAGGTGGCATTATTGGATTATTTATTATAGATTTTAAAATGACAATATTGGTACTACTGTTTATTCCAATCAAGTGTATCGTGATGAAATATTTTGCTAAGAAACAAAAGCAGATTATGGACGATTTTATAGTAAAAAATCAAAAATATGCAAGATGGTTCGGAGATACTGTTGGTGGGGTACGGGAAGTTAAGCTGTTTAATGTCCTTAACAAAAAACATGAGGAATTTGTACTTAATCAGAATGAAATTATAAAAAATCAAAAGCAGATGAATATGTTGGGGCAGTGGAACGTGATCATAGACAGCATTATGGTTCAGTTTCTTACCACACTGTTATATATACTGGGTGCAAATCTGGTATTTGGTTTGCAGCTTTCAGTGGGTAGTGTATTTGCTTTTATTACATATAGTGCTTATGTTACAGGACCGATTTCTGCAATCCTTAATATAGGCTATCTGCTATCTGGAATTATCCCGTCAACGAAACGATATTATGCTTTTATGGATTTGGAGGAAGAAACAGATAACGGAAAGAATGTGGAGCCTTATTTGAATGATTTGAAAATGGAACAGGTTTCTTTTGCCTATGAAAAAGATAAGGATATTTTGAAGGATGTCGATATTTTATTTGCAAAGGGCAGTAAGACGGCTATAATCGGACGAAATGGTTCAGGAAAGACAACAATCATCAATCTTCTTACCAGAATGTATGAGCCGACAAGAGGAAAAATATTGTTAGGGGCAGAGAATATTTCAGAACTGTCATTGTCTGCATATCGCAGTATAGTATCTGTTGTAAGTCAGCAGATATATTTGTTTAATGATACAATAAGAAATAATATCTGTCTGTATAAGCAGGTGGACGATGCTAAGGTAGAAACGGCTTGTCAAGACAGCGGATTAGGAGATTTTATCAAAGAGGTATCATTAGATTATGTGGTAGGTCAGAACGGTGCAATGCTTTCCGGCGGGCAGAAGCAGAAGATAGCCCTTGCAAGATCATTGATACACGATAAGCCGATTATTATATTTGACGAAGCAACTTCAAATACAGACGCCTATTCAGAGCAACAGATCAATGGACTTTTGAATACGAAGCTGAAAGAAAAGACAGTAATAGTAATAACACATAAGAAAGAGATATTGAACAAGGTGGATCAGATTGTCGTACTGAAGGAAGGAATGGTCATTGATACAGGGAGATATGGTGAGTTAATCGGGAAAAATGATAAATTAAAGGTCATGTTAGAAGCGCAAGATTGAGCATAAGGAAGTCCTTTCAGAGTATTAAAGTATATTTCTGAAAGGATTTTTTGCCGTTTTCTGCAAAAACAGTTCATTTTCTGCAAGGGTAATTGTATTTAATGGAAAATTTGTTATGATAAAGAAAAGTCTAAAAATTTTATCAAGGAGGATGATATTATGGCATTAGCAGGAGTTAGTGATTATACAAATACATATGCAGTATCCAAAAACAGTTACAATGCAAAAGGAAGCAATGGATTGAGCGGAACGGCTCAAAGTTATCTTAGTGATTTAAAACAGAAATACTCAGATGTAAATATAACAGTGGCAGATTTTAACAGTGAAAAACAATCAGATGCATATATGTTAGGCAGCCGTGGTTATAATAATGTGGCTATTTCAGCTAGTGTCGTAGAAAGAATGGCAACTGATCCGCAGGCAGCGGCAAAGTATGAGGAAATAGTTTCTGGTATGAGCGGGAATGCGGAGCGAATAGAAAAATTTGCACAGGAAAATAATGATGAAATACTTGGAGCAGGTGTTGTCATAGATAAAAATGGAAAAGTATCTTATTGGATGGTCGGCAGAAGCAAGGATACAATGGAAAATCCTGGCACTGTATATAAAGAAAAAGTTCAAAAACAGCTAGAGGAAAAAAGGGCGAGAAAAAAAGAAGAAGAGAAGCTAAAAGAGAAAAGAATAATTAAGGCAGAAACAGCGGAGAAGTTACTGGAAAAGCGAAAAGCTGCCAAAGCTACAAAAACTGTATCTGAAGCGGCTGTACCCAGTGCTGGAGTGGACGGACAGGTTAGAAAAATTACAGGAGAAAAAGGGGTACAGATGGATATTACTGTTTAACTTGGTATGTTATTTTTCAATGACATAAAAATTGTAGAGTAGGAGGTGAGATACATGAAGAAACTGGGAAAAAAGAGAACAGGTAACACGAATACTGTTCAGGCGTATGCATGTGGAGGCGCATTTTGTGTATGTAAAGCATGTGCGGCTGCTTCCGTTGATTCAATGCTCTATAATGGAACTAAGAGCCAGAACGATGGAACATTGATGCTGATTGGCTAATTGAATGTCAGAAAAAAGTGTACGAGGGGCTGCTGAATAAGCAGTCCTTTGTAGCATATTGGAGGAATGATGGAAAATACGATTCAGAAACCAAATTGTCATTTGTTTAGAACTTGTGGAAAATATTATGTATATGATGTTCCGAAGAATGTTATATTGAAAGTGAATAAAGATACCTATAATGAGATTAAACAATTAACCAGTGAACAACAGAGTGGTTATAAAAGAGAAAATAATACTATTAAGAAATTGCTGAATGAAGGGTATTTAAGTTCGCAATATATTGAAATAATAGAGCATCCTATGACACGAAATATAGAAGGTGCGTTAGATAACAGCTTACATATGCTTACACTACAAGTAACGCAAAACTGTAATTTGCGTTGTAAATATTGTGTTTACTCTGGAAGTTATATTAACCGCAGGCATAATAATAAGAGAATGTCCTTTGAAACTGCAAAAAAAGCAATTGATTATTATATTTTACACAGTACACAAATGCCAAAATTGAGGTTTGGTTTTTATGGTGGTGAGCCAACTTTAGAAATGGAATTGATACGCAAATGTGTTTCATATATTAATGGATGCTCATTAGGAAAGCCGGTTGAGTATAACTTAACAACAAATGCGACTATCCTTAATAGGAGCATAATTCAGTTTTTTATTGACAACCATTTCTATTTAACAATTAGTTTAGATGGTTCCAAAGAAATTCAAGATAAAAACAGGGTTTATGCAGAATCAGGAAAGGGTACTTTTGATAAAGTTATTGAAAATGTTAGTTGGTTAAGAAAAGAGTTTCCGAATTTCTTACAGCGGGTTCATTTCAATATGGTTATGGACCCAGTGGATGGATATAGTATATCTAACGAATTTTTTATGAGAGATGAAAGAGTTAAGGGAATTGAAGTAAATGCTTCACAAAAAAATGATGTTAATTATACAGAAGAACTAACGAAAACCCCAGAATATTATATGAATCGTTCCTATGAGCAATTTAAAGCGATTTTTAATTATTACAGAGATATTGAAGCTGATGTTTCTCCATTGGTAAATGGTTACTTAGGGGGAATAAAAAACAATATTGCAGATATGTTAAAGGGAGACGAGTCTGGTTATAAAATAGGACATCCGGGAGGCCCTTGTGTTCCGGGATTACAAAGGTTATTTGTAAATGCTGATGGAAACTTTTATCCATGTGAAAGAACGAATGAAGATTCAGAGATGATGATTATTGGCAATGTAGAACATGGGATAAATATGGATAAGGCGAAATTCTTGCTAAATGTTGGAAGAATTTCAGAAGATGTGTGTAAAAAATGTTGGGCATTTCGGTTTTGCACTTCGTGTGCGGTTTATGCGGAAGATAAGGATAAGTTATCAGTAGAGAAAAGGCTGTCTCGGTGTGATTCAATTAGGAGTGCCGTAGAAACAAACTTTAAGGAATATTGCATATTGAAAGAATTGAAAATGGATTTTGAAGAACTGGAGGGGACAGATTAATGAAAAAAGTATTGCTTTTTCCGTATAATTATAATTGTTGTGAAATTTTAAGATATAAGGACATGCTTACAGATTATGAAGTAATAGGAGTTTTGGCACCGCCTGGGTGGGGGGTGAATGGGAAAGATGCGGGAATAGTAGACGGCGGAAAGGACATAGGAGTCGATATTTTAGAAACCATAGATTACAGACAAGAATTTCAAGGTGTCCTGATAGTCGCTGACTGCGCTAATGAAGAAATAGAACAGGCAGTGTTAATTTATGTAGAGGATGTAATTAGACATAATAAAGAGGTTATTTTTGCAACGGAAGTTAGTGATAAGGTAAAGAAATTGTGTTCTGATAAGCCAGAACAGATAACTTATTTGACGGATAGACAACCGATTATTAAACATAGATGGAAACTATTGCAAATAAATACGCCTATTGTCGCAATTGCTGGTTTAAATGAACTTACTCACAAATTTAAGATTCAATTAGAGGTAAATCAATACTTTAAAAAGCTAGGATATAAGGTGAGTCACATAGGCTCAAAACAATATGGGAGACTTTTTGGCATACATTCGTTTCCGGAATTTATGTTTTCTGATCTGCATGAAACAGAAAAAATATATCGGTTTAATAAATATGTGAAGGACATAGAGAAGCAGGAACAACCGGATATAATAATTGTTGGAATACCGGGAGGTATGATGCCTTATAATGAGAAATTTCCGGGGAATTTTGGAATTACTATGTTTGAAGTGATGCAGGCAATAAGACCAGATGTATTGGTTATGAGCTGTCTATATGAGAATTATAATGCGGAATATTTTGAAAATTTAGCAACAGGCATTCATTATAAGTTTGGTATAGATGTAGATGCATTCAATATATCGACTTTTCAGGTTGATATAAATGAATCAGAACAAAGCAGAGTTCTACAATATTACAAGGTGACTTATAACGAAGTCGCTAAAATAATCAATTCTTACGTTGATAGCAATATACCGATTTTTAACATTATGAACGGAACTGACGGACAGAGGATTGCTGAGTTGATTCTTAATAAACTTCAAGAATACAGTGAGGCAGAGTTAGTGTAAGGAGTGGGAAGATGCAGAACTATATTGAAGAAAAAGTGTTTAATATATTCAGAGAATATCTATTCCGAGATTTGGCTCAATGCGAAGATCCTTTATCGGAAAGTATCTTTGGTGAAAAAATTGCATTACTTCCGGCAGAGGCATATTTCTTGTTGGTAAAATTAGAGGAAGTGTTTTCTATTAAGTTTCCTAATGATGTTGTGCTTCAAAGAAAATTTAACTATTTGGGAGATATTGTGGAACAAATATGTGAATGTTTGGATTTATAATTCTGATGGCAACTACTTAAATGAAAAGCTGAGAAACCACCAAAAATGTCATTTAGGGTTTTAATAAAAGATGATTAAACTATTGCCTTTTCTAAGTCTGCTTATAGTGAGAGTAATTTAGAACACTTTTGGTATGGATTATGATATTTGATAATTCTAATATTGCTTATGGAGGAATTAGTGTGAAAGAAAGTAGAGGAAAACCATAAATTGGCGCACTTGAATAAGCTGTCTAAGGCAGGCAACTTTTTGAAGTGCTATGGAGTTAGGAAATTAGATTAAGAAGCTAACGGTTCATCAGGAGGAAGTAATCCTTCTCGTTGTAATAGCTTCTTGGCTTGTTTGATAGCCTTTGCCTTTTGTTTTTCAAGCAGAGGTGCAGGCATATCGATTTTGTAAAGATCGCTCGGATTCCACTGCTCACCAGTAGACAGCATCTGGTAGATGGCAGTAAGAATCATACGGGCAATAGCGATTATGGCTCTTTTCTTGCCACGGCGTTTAACAAGTGAATCATATTTCTTTTTGTAGTAAGGAGATTTGTCAGATTTTACGGCTGCATGAGCACACTGTACTAATGCAGGTTTGAGGTAGACTCCGGCACGTGTAATCCGAACAGATTTCTTCTTACCAGCAGATTCATTGCTGCCGGGGGTTAGACCAGCCCAGCAGCATAAGCGTTTGGAACTCGAGAACTGAGACATATCCGTACCAATTTCGGAGATGATAGTGACTGCACTATCATGTTTTACACCCGGAATGGTACAGAGAAAGCGGACAGCATTTTCAAAATCAGGATTAGAAGAAATCATATTTTCAATCATTTTATCAACATCATTGATTTCAGCTGTGATATAATCCATATGTGCACGGATAAGGCGCATACGATATTTTTGGGCATCAGTCATCTGATATCCTTCGACGGATTCTATAACAGCATCTTCTTTGGATTTGAGGCTCCTTAGAAGTTTAGATGCGATTTCTTCGTGGTTAATGGATGTACCCGATTGTTCAAGCAGATAGTCGATAATGGACGTGGATGACTTCCCAAAGATATCGGAAACAACAGAATCTAATGCAACATTACAAACAGTAAGAGCATTCTGATATCGATTCTTTTCACTGGAACGGCAGGAAACAAGCTTGTAACGATAGCGAGTGTATTCCCTGAGAATACGGACTTTCTTACAAGGGATATAGCTGCCTTTGACAAGTCCAAGACGGAACAAATCCCCAATCCATTTAGAATCTTTGGTATCATCTTTGTTGCCTTTCACTGCCTTTACCCATTTAGGATTGGCAATGACAACATTGATTTCATCTTCCAGAAGGTTAAAGACAGGAATCCAGTATTTACCTGTGGATTCCATACAGACATCATGGCAATCATTGTCGAGAAGCCATTGCTTGAATTCGAGAATTGAATTGTTAAAGGTGGAAAAGCGCTTCTTTTGGTAAGAAGGCTCAATGCCACCGGTAGTTTTGACGATTGTGGCAACGAGAAACGATTTGTGAACATCGACACCACAACAGGTTTGGTAAGTAACTTTCATAGTCAGACTCCTTTCGTAAAAGATGAGAAGCCATTGACTGAACTGCCACACAATTAAACTAAGGCGCTTAAACAATTCTTAGTGTACGGATTCGTAATGCCACTTATTTGTGCTTGAAAAGGCAGAACTTACACTGATTTATATGCTGTCTAAAACGAAGAAAGTTATTACAACTCCTCCTCTCGTGCTTTGTAGTTTAGCTTCTCACAAACTATTTTACAGCACAGCGTAGAGAGTTGGAACACTTTCATTACTATTTGTGCCGCCAACTGAAAGGCGGCGGAATGGAGATTTATATGGGTAAAAAATTATTTTCGATAATCTTATCAATAGTTCTATGCTTATC
>CAJUKA010000064.1 GCA_910586585.1 uncultured Lachnospiraceae bacterium | reverse complement strand
CGCATTGCATCATCTTGGGACATGTTTAGATTCTCATGCGCAACTGGATTTCTTAATGCAATCATAGCACCTTCAGCCATTTTCATAAAACCTAATTGAGTATTTTGTCCACTCTCGGTATGTCTATCACAAAATTCTACAATGGGATTGTTTGAAGAATATACTCTTGTCATTGCAGCGGCACCGTCCGGAATAGGAGTATTTGGACATGCATTTGCATATATGCGTTTTGTTCGTGCGTTGATTTCTTTAAAAGCATTTTCAGCCGCATCTGCATAGAATCCAGAGAGATATTGTCCTTTGGAAACCTTTTGGATTTTTGGGTGAATATAATCCCATATATCATTGAAAGGATGTTTTTGTTTTTCATATAAGGAAGTAATATAACCAAATGTCATCCCATGAATAGCAGGATTTACACCGAATGAATTAAATAAACGGTCTTTTAGACGCATAAATTCTTTGCTGTAAAAGGGGTCAGTCTGGCTTATATCTTGACTTAAATGATTAAGATGATCTTTAACAATTATTATGTCGGCATTTAGAAAAAGAATGTGAGGAAAATTTTTATCACAATCAATTTCTTTAAACCAATTATAAAGAAAATATAGATGTTCATTCATATGTATATACCAATAACAAAATATAATGTTACCCTTTCCATATTTGTTGATGTATTAAGTGTAATACTATTTCTATTTTATATCTTTCAAATCAGCGGCTCTCTCGGGAGAAGTATGATTTTTCTTCAGCATTTTAGCATATTCAAACAGATCGCGTCTGGTGATATCGTCCAGTACATATAAATCTGCAATTAACTCATCCACCATAGGCAGTTCTGTGTAATCAAACTTTTTCAAGATGCGGGCGGTACGATCTGATATATAGGCGTTCTTGTGACTGTTGATATTCCGCTTTTCGCTGTCAGACGGAAGTGCTGGTAAGGTTTCGATATCGTCATAGGGGTTATCCTTGCAGATAGAACTGATGGGGATATCCAATATATTAGAAATTCTAAGTGCAGTGTCAAAACGGATAGCAGTATCCCTCTGAATGATGGAATAAAGTGTTGTCGGTGCTATCTTTGCTTTTAGTGCAAGTTCTTTTACTGTCATGCCTTTGTTGTCCAAAATATCTTTTAGATTTTGACCATAACCCATAAATATGTATTCCTTTCTGTTCAAATTTTTTATTTCATTCTCATAAACATAAACATAAACATTCTCTACATTATCTATATTTTCTTATAATAATCAAACGCATTTCTTCCGTTTTTTTAAATAAGTCATATGTCCTATATTCGTCATAATGCAATTTTTTAGCAACTTTTTGAAATGCTTTCTCCCGCTCATAATCATTTTCGATATAGATATAATCTAAGTAACACTGATGACACCAATAATTTCTTATTTCCCTGATTTCATCTATCGTGTTGTATTCTTCTTCAGAAAATTCAGGCATATCATCACTATTGTCGAGTTCTTCAAGGTCTCTCGCTATCTTACCCAAGTTTATCTTTTCAACGGATTTTAAATTATTGTTAAAATTTCCTTTGCACATTGCGGCATATATTATCTTCAAATTATTTTCTATACATTGAACTTGTTGAATTAGTTCGCTGTGTATAAGCTTAAATTGATCTCTATCCATTAATTCATCCATTTCCTTATGCTATTTTCCTCATACAGTATACTGATTGCCACGTTAGTGACAAAAATAGAAAAGTTATCTTGTATATTATAACACCGCACAACGTATTATGCAATTCGTAAATATCAAAAAATAATTTTAAAATAGTATTGACAAAATACGCAATGAGTAATAATATAAGATTGATCTAAATACGAAATGCGTAATTAGAGAAAATATAATGCGAAAGGAGAACTGACATGGAAAAGACAAACTATATGATGACTGTTGATGATGTCGCTCAGGAGTTGGGCGTGTCAAAGCAGAAGGGGTATCGCATTATC
This sequence comes from uncultured Lachnospiraceae bacterium, assembly GCA_910586585.1. Classification (GTDB taxonomy): domain Bacteria; phylum Bacillota; class Clostridia; order Lachnospirales; family Lachnospiraceae; genus COE1. The sequence continues at coordinate 21,592 of CAJUKA010000064.1, read as the reverse complement.
CGTCAGCTTAACGAAGAATTGGCGGCTGTCGGATATATGACGGTACAGGCAAAAGTACCACGTACCTATTGGAGTGAAAGATTTTACTTCGGAAAAAGAAATATCAGATAAAGGAGGGAGTGATTGTAGAATGGCAGTATCTAAAGATACGGAAAAAGGCACATGGACGTCACAGATATGGGTGGAGGACTGACAGGGCAAGAAAAAACATAAAAAGAAACGGGGATTTGCGAGTAAAAAAGAAGCCTTGGAATGGGAACGCAATACGCTGTTGGCGTCAAAAACAGATATGAACATGAAACTGACGGATTTTGTAGAGGTATATTTCAGGGATAAAGACGGCGAGTTGAAACAGCGCACGATTCGGAATAAGCGTTACATGATCGAGCATCACATTATTCCGCTGTTGGGCAATAAGGCTATGGATAATATAACTCCGGCGGATATTATCCAGTGGCAGAACGAAATCCGCTCCAAAGGATTTAAGGAAACTTATCAGCGTATGCTTCAAAATCAGATGACGGCATTATTTACCCACGCAACAAAGATTTACAACTTAAAAGATAATCCCTGCACGAAAGTAAAACGCATGGGCAGGGCAGATGCAGATAAAAAGCAGTTACAATTTTGGACATTAGATGAATTTAATTGTTTTATCGTAACTTTTGACTTGGGGAGTAAGTATCACGTTTTGTTTGATCTGCTGTTTTACAGTGGCTGCAGGATTGGTGAAGCCCTAGCGCTCACTGCATCGGACATTGACACGGTAAACAGGAGAATATCTATTACTAAGACATATTTCCGGCATAAGGGAAAAGACGAGATTACGGAACCTAAAACAAGGGAATCTGTGCGGACGGTAATCATTCCTGAATTTCTTGCGGAAGAACTGAAAGAATATATGGCATCTATGTATAAGTTGCCCGCAGATGAAAGGATTTTTGCAGTTGTGCCGGAGGCAGTACAGCATGTGATGAAACGCCATGCGGATAAAGCGGGAGTCAAATATATTCGTGTCCACGACCTGAGACATTCAAGCTGCGCCTATTTCATACATCTTGGAGTTCAGCCTATGATTATTAAAGAACGTCTTGGACATAAAGATATTCGTATTACATTGAATACCTACGGACATTTATATCCGTCAGAGCAGGAAAAGGTAGCGGATATGCTGGACAAGATGGCAGGAATAAAAGAAAATGCCCCTGCTGGTAACAAGGGCATTTCGGAGTAAGCAAAGCAGAGCCTTACTATACTCACATCGCAATTTCAGTATAACAAAGGCTCTCTTTGAAGTAAATAATAAATTGCGGAAAGAGGGAAAGGATGGGATATAAAAAGACATTTCGGTATTCAACGGGAAATCCCATTGTGGATGAAGTTGGAACCATGAATTTTACAGGAAATGTAATTCCTATGGTGTGGTTTAAGACAATCAGATACCCGAATGGTGCGCCACATAATAATGCGATTCACATTTTAGGTGATATCGTATATTGGTATCGACCAAAAGAAGAACGGGATGAGGAAAGCGGACAGTTAATTGGTATGAAAAAGAAATTTCGTGATGATTACCTACAGCGTAGCTATGATCAGATGGCAGACACTTTCGGAATGTCAAAGAAGCAGGCAACAGAGGCGGTAAAAGCTCTTGAGAAAATGGGAATTATCAAACGTATCTTCAAAACAATCCAAGTAAGGGGACAGGTTTTGAATAATGTGCTGTTTATTGAGTTGATTCCCCAAAGGCTGTATGAAGTAACATTTCCGGAAGAGATTGAGGAAAATACACTCTCCCCGCCAAAGGAGATACCTCTATCCGTAGAAGGAGGGAGGGGCATCCCTGAAAAGAGGGAGGGTACTACTTCAAAGGTGACAGGTCTCTCCATGAAAGGGGAGACAAATACAAAGAATACTATAGAGATTACTTATAAAGATTATCTATCCATCAATCAGGGAGAAGCAGATACGGATCAGATGGATGCGATAGAGATTTATACGCAGATTGTGAAAGAAAATATAGATTATGAAATTCTGAAGGCAGATATGAAATATCAGTACGAATTGCTGGACGAGCTGATAGAAATCATTGTTGATGTGGTAGCAGTACATAGAAAGAGTATCCGTATTGGTGGTGCAGATTATCCATATGAGTTAGTCAAAGGGAAATTTCTAAAGCTCGATTCAGGACATATCCGTTATGTCTTAGACAGCATGGAAAAGACTACCACTCATATAGCAAATATCAAGGCATATCTGCTGACAGCGCTTTATAATGCGCCGAACACAATTAGTAATTATTACAGCGCGGAAGTAAATTATTATGAGTACGGTAATGGAAGAAACGAGGTATAGAAAGCAATCTCGTATTGTAGTAAGAAACGTTAAAAAGACTGGAGGAATGTATTATGCAGGAATTATATTATAACGGGAAATTGATTTTAGGCGTGGATCATGGATATGGCAACATGAAAACGGCACACAGAATTTTTGCCGCCAGCGTTGAAAAAGAGGTGCAGCTGGGAGCGACAGCGTTAGAATACAAAGGAAAAGAATACGGAATTGGCAGCGGTCATAAGGAGTTTCATGTACAGAAAATCCATGACGGGGATTATTGGATATTAACGTTTGCGGCTGTTGCGGAAGAACTCAAATTCAGAGGAAAGAATGAGGCAGTTATCCATTTAGCCGCAGGAGTGCCGCTGTTTTGGGTAAAGGAACAGAAAGAAAGTTTTCGGGAGTATCTGCTGCGTGAAAGGGATGTACATTTCAAATATAACGGAGAATCCTATCACGTGGTTATTGCGGATGCCTCCATTCATCCACAGGGGTATGCCGCATTTATCAATTATGATGGAGATATCAGGGGAAATACAGTGTTAGCGGATATCGGCAATGGGACGATGAATGTGGCATTTATGCAGAATGGGAAACCTTTAGCGGGCAAAATCTTTACAGAACAGTTTGGCGTGTACCAGTGTATGAAAAAGGCAAGAAACGAGGTCATGAGAAACTGTCAGTGCGAGGTTCCGGATCATATTATTGAGGAAATATTCCGCAAAGGAACTGCGGATATTCCCGAACGGTACATACAGGCAGTTTCAGAAGTGGCAAAGGATTATGTAAAACAGGTATTCAGTAAACTGCGGGAATATGGCTATAATCCCGATCTGATGAAACTGTATGTAATAGGTGGTGGCGGCTGTTTGATAAAGAATTTTGCGGAGTATGATGCGGACAGAGTAGTGATTATTCAGGATATTTGTGCAACGGCAAAAGGGTATGAGGTATTGGCGTTACAGACCTTGAAACGGATACAAAGCAGAGGAAAGGCATCATGATAAAAAATATCAATATCCGCTTCAATCTCGATAAAGAGGAACATAGGAAAGCATGGAATTATATGCAAACAATGGACAAGTCGGTGGAGAAGACTTATTCAAAAGTCATAATTAAGTCGCTTGTCCGCTACTTTGAAAATGCGGATGCAGAGAATAAAGCGGAGATATCTGAAAACTATTGGGAGCGTTTCAGAAGCGAGATGGGGAATCTGCTGCGAGGGAAAACTGCATTGCCTACGGTAGAAATTGAGAAAGTAGCAGAAAAACAGAACAATCATCTGCCAAAAATCAGTGAAGATGTGCTGGATGCACTGGAGGATTTGTTTTGAAGAAAGAGTAGCAGAGAAAAGGGTAGTTTTAGCAGACAGGGCAATAAGTTGGGGAAATGGCTGATTTTAGGAACTGTCCAAAGGAATCGGGAAATATGTTTCTAGACTTGTTGCTCTCTTTGTTTAAGGTTTTTGGTAGAATATCAAGCACTGGACTCGGATATCCAAATGGTGATTTTGCATTGTTTACACATCTGCAAAATGGATATCCAATCCGCTTGTAAGGGAAAAATCCCCTAACCCCTTATGAAATGCATATAGAATGCGGAACAAGAAAACAATAGCGGATATACTTATTTTGTAGATTACTCGGAACTGCATGATTACAATGTCAATCTAAGCAGAATCAGCAAAAGCCTGAACCAGATAGCGGCAAGGATAAGTTCTACGGGTAACACTTATCAGGATGACATAGAAGAAGTAAAGGAGCTGATGAAACAGGTATGGCATACACACGAATCCATGCTATCAAAGCAACCGTACAGAAAGCATTAAAATATATCTGCAATCCGGAAAAAACAGATGGACAGATTTTGATAGATTCCTTTGCCTGTGGGATAGAGACAGCGCATTATGATTTTATGGATGCGTTATCAAAGTCTTCCGGTATAGGTGATAAGCAGGCGTTTCATCTGATTCAGTCATTTGCACCCGGAGAAGTGGATTTTGATATGGCTCATCAGGTGGGAATGGAGCTGGCGGATAAGCTGTTAGAAAATAAATACAGTTACGTTATTGCAACGCATATAGACAAGGAACACTGCCATAATCATATTATTTTCTGTGCGGTTGATAATGTAGAACATAAAAAATATAATGACTGCAAGCGCACTTATCGTCATATTAGAAATCTGTCAGATGAACTTTGCAGAGAACATGGATTGTCGGTTATTATTCCGGCAAGGCAAAAAGGCATGACACATTATGAGTGGCAGATGGCAAAGTCGGGAACTTCATGGAAAGCGCAGATGAAATCTGATATGGACAATGCCATTCGTGAAGCACACAGCTATGAAGATTTTATCAGCCGGATGCAGACAAAGGGATATGAGGTAAAAGGGGAAACTTTTGGAGACAATGCATTGAAATATCTGTCATTTTGCGCATTGGGACAGAGCCGATTTACACGTGTCAGTGAAAGAAATTTCGGTGTGGGATATACGAAAGAAGCAATCAGAGAGCGGATTGAAAAACGTGTAATGACACAGGAAAAATTTCCCGTAAAAAAGAAATTTCCCTTTCCGAAGCGACCGGATGCAAAGCGTACTTTGATTGATACGGATCAGGAGAAGTTTCAGGAGAATGGTGCGTTAAAACATTGGGCGGATATACAGAATTTAAAGATTGCTGCAGCGAGTTATGCAGAGGGCGGTTCTGTAGAGGAACTGGAACGGAAAATTGCAGAGAAAAATGCCACAGCAAAAACGACACGAAGTGAAATCGTAGACTTGGAACGTGAGATGAAAGCCAAAGCGGAAATTCTAAAATACGCAAAACAGTATATGACAAATAGGAAATACCAGAGAGGATATGAGAAAGCGACGGATCAGGATGCTTATTTCCGAAGCCATGAAACACAGATTATTCTGTTTGGCGGCGCTGAAAATATGCTGAAGCGGTACGGAATAAAGACAACCTCGCTGGATGTGGAAAAGATGCGGGCGGAATATGATGCAATGACTGCACAAAAAGCAAAGTTGAAGAAAACATACCAGACAACAGAAAAAGAGGCGGCTGAAGCGGATAAACAGTTGAAGAACATAAGACAGTATTTAGGGATTGAAAAAGAAAATCAGGAAAGAAAAAAGCCTGATCGGAAACAAGAAATGAGTCTATAAGAAAGAGAGGAAATTGCTATGAATATAACATATGAAAAATGTGGAGATTATCTGATACCGAACTTGATTCCTGATCCGGAGCCGGAGGGAGAGTTGAGAAAGTTTGGATTGATGAGGAAATCCTATTTGGAAAGCAACAGGAGAGGTATTTATTCGGGATTACTGTTATCTGGAGAATTAAAGAATCATCTGTTGATGATACAGGAACAGGCAGAGGAAAGATTTGACTTACTTGTGGAGCAGATGGTAAAACAGGAGGGAGTGACGGAGCAGTTAAAGGCACAGGATCAGATGCTTTGGGTGCGGAGAATGAATAGCATTAGGGCGAGAGCAGAGGAGATTGTGAGGGAAGAAATTATTTATTGCTTGTGAGCAAAAAGTAGCAGGAACAAAATAAAAAAGTTCTTGCTACTTTTTATCATATATATGCTGATTTATCATTGGGAAAAGAGTATTATGTATTTATGATGATTTGAAGGAGGGAATTTGATGCAAAAAAGAGTGCAAGACCTTATGAAAAAAATAGGAATTAAGGAGTTATTTACAGTTCCACACGGGAAATTGCAAGGGAGTACAGTTCTTGCTACAAATGGAAAAGACAATTTGACAGTTTCACAAATGCTGAAATCAGCAGAATATTTAATCAAATTTATAAAAGATAACTTTGATGTTGACGAGGATCGATATTCAATTACTATAATTTTCTTAAAATCCGTGCAATTGGTCTTAAATAATGGAAGTGCAGATAAGCCGACTAAAGAAGATGCACATATCATTATAGATGTTATGCATGAGATAGCTGATATACATGCTAAGAGCGAAGGCGAAAAGAAATTAAATGAAGAAATAGCGGTAGCACTAAATCTTTTGATTGAGGCGTTGAAGTAGAAAAATATTTAAATTTTAAATTACAGTATTTGAATATTCAAATTGATTATTTGAGAAAATAATGCTATGATTTTAAATATATTATAAGAAGCAAGGACAGCTTCTTATAATCGGATGCACGGGACAGTGCCTTTTATCGAAACTTGTATTGCAAGTTCCGATAAGTTATATTATGAAACTCTGATTTGTAGAAAGTAAGAGGAACTATATTATGGCAATCAGTTATAACGGATTATGGAAGTTATTGATCGATAAGGGTATGAAAAAGGGTGACTTATGTAAAAGCACGGGGTTAAGTTCAAGCACTATGGCGAAAATGACAAATGGAGAGTCTGTGAATTTATCTGTTTTAGAGCGTATATGTGAAAAGCTGGATTGCGATTTTGCAGATTTGGTAAATTATAAAAGAACGCAGGGGGAAGCTGATGGGGATGAGTAACAATAAAATCAGTGATGTTGGAATCAATATAGCAGAAAAAGCGACTGTCATTTGGAATGTGGCAGATATGCTTCGAGGACCGTTCAAGCCGCATGAATATGGACTTGTTATCTTACCGATGACAGTAGTAAAAAGATTTCATGATTGCTTACTTCCTACTCATGATAACGTGCTTGCACAGTATGAAAAAGTTAAGCATTTGGCGGTTATTGATGGTTTTCTGACAAGGGCATCAGGCTATCAGTTTTATAATACAAGCAAGTTTACATTTGAGACGCTTTTGGCTGATCCGGATAATATAGAAACGAATTTTAAAGACTATTTGGCAGGGTTTTCTGCAAATGCGCAGGATGTTCTTTCAAAGTTTGATTTTGATAATATTATTAAAAGAATGGTGGAGAGCAATACACTCTATCTTATTATTAAAGAGTTTAATTCTGAAAAAGGTTATCTGGGCGCAGATAAAATCAGCGCTGTGGATTGCGGTTATATTTTTGAAGATTTAGTGCGCCGATTTTCAGAGTCATTTGGAGAGGAAGCAGGAGCGCATTTTACCAGCAGGGATATTATTTATCTTATGACGGATTTGCTGCTTGCGGATGCTAATTTAGACGCAGGCGGAATGACGGTTTATGATATGACAATGGGAACATCTCAGATGCTTTCCTGTATGGAAGAGAGAATCCATGATTTGAACAGCGATATAGAGGTTACCTGTTTTGGGCAGGAGTTTAATCCGTCTACTTATGCGATAGCAAAAGCGGATATGATGATTCGTGGCGGAGATCCGGACAATATGCGGTTCGGAGATACTTTGTCAGACGATCAGTTTGAAGGTTTTACATTTGATTACTGTATTTCCAATCCACCTTTTGGAATTGACTGGAAACGCGAACAGAAAAGGGTGGAAGAAGAAGCTGCAAGAGGAGAACATGGCAGATTTGCACCCGGACTTCCTAAAATCAGTGACGGACAGCAGTTGTTTGTGTTAAATGGGCTTTCCAAACTTGCACCGAATGGGAAAATGGCAATTATACAAAATGGATCTCCGCTATTTTCAGGGGATGCTGGCAGCGGTCCGTCGAAAATCAGAAAATATATTTTGGAAAATGACTGGCTGGATTGTATCGTGCAGCTTTCTACGGATATGTTTATGAATACGGGTATCAGTACATACATTTAGATTTGCTCCAAGAATAAACCGACATATAGGGAAGGGAAAGTACAGCTTATAGATGCCTCGCATTGTTATGAGGCAAGGAGAAAGAGCATTGGAACGAAAAGAAACGATATTACGGATCAGTGTCGGGAACTGATTGTAAAGGCTTATGGTTCTTTTGAAAACTGTGCTGTGTATGGAGATAAGAGTGGCATCTATTGTGAGAGTAAAATATTTGAGACGGTAGAGTTTGGATATAACAAAATTGTGGTGGAAAGACCTTTGCGAGATGAAAATGGAGAAATCGTCCTGAAAAAAGGGAAAGCTGTTGCGGATGTAAGTCTGCGTGATACAGAGAATGTACCGTTGGTGCAGGATATTGATAGATATTTTGAGAGAGAAGTTCTACCATATGCAGAGGACGCATGGATTGATAAGAAAAAGACGAAGGTGGGTTATGAAATACCTATGACGAGATATTTCTATGAGTATCAGGCACCGGAAAAAGTGGAGGATATTGTGGCGCGGATTCATGTGTTGGAAGCTGATATTTCTGCTTCTTTGGAGAAGTTGTTTACGGAGGAGAAATAGGTATGGCTAGAGAGATGAAGGATAGCGGGATTAAATGGATTGGGGAGATACCTATTGATTGGAAATGTGTAAGGCTAAAACATTTTTATGAATTTGAGAAAGGTAAAAATGCAGCTCAATATACTCAAGAATATCTTGGATTACATAATGGAAATTATCCAGTGTATAGTGGGCAAACAGAAAATAATGGAATAATGGGGAAAATAGATACTTTTGATTATGATATTACAGAGTGTCTTTTTACTACGACAGTTGGTGCTAAAGTTATGACACCTAAAATATTATGTGGCAAATTTAGTTTGTCGCAGAATTGCTTGATTATGAAACAAATAAAGGAATGTAACAATAAGTTCTTTTACTATATTTTATTCCCACTATTTGATTATGAGAAATCACTAATACCAACTTATATGCAACCTTCATTGAGAATGGAAGACTTAAAGAAGTATACTTTTTTTATTCCAAGAGAGAGTGAGCAACGGAAGATTGCAGACTTTCTTTATGAAAAAGGTTTAGAACTTGATAATATTCTTGAAAAAACTCGTGCAAGCATAGGGGAATACAAAAAGCTAAAGCAAGCAGTTATCACACAAGCTGTTACTAAAGGAATAAGGGGTAACAGGGAAATGAAGGATAGCCGAAGTACATGGTTCGGACAGATTCCAAGAGACTGGAACATGAGAAAGATTAAATATATTTTCAAAATTCAGAAAGATATAGCTGGCAAAGAAGGATATACAGTATTATCTATAACACAAAAAGGAATTAAGCCAAAGGACTTATCTAAGAATGAAGGTCAATTAGCTGAGAACTATAGCAATTATCAACTGGTACATATGGGCGATTTCGCAATGAATCATATGGATTTACTGACCGGCTGGGTGGATGTTTCCAAATATGAAGGCGTAACAAGTCCCGATTATAGAGTGTTTGGATTAATTGATAAGGATAATTATTGTAGTCAATACTTTTTATATTTGATGCAGATGTGTTATACGAATCGTATTTTCTATGGGTTAGGGCAAGGAGTAAGTGGGTTAGGGAGATGGAGATTGCAGGCAGATAAGTTCCTGAATTTCTCTATTACCGTGCCAAGTTATGAGGAACAGCAAGAGATAGCAAATTATCTCGACAAAAAATGTTCAGCAATAGATGAACTCATTGCAAAGAAAGAGCAATATCTCTCCGAGATAGAGAATTATAAAAAATCTTTAATTTACGAATATGTAACAGGGAAGAAGGAAGTGCCACAGAATTGCTAAACATAAAAGAAATTGCCGAAACAGTGTTTAGGCAATTGGATAAAAAGGAGATAAAAATACATGAACGATAAGAAATATCAGGTGTTTATCAGTTCAACATATACTGACCTAGCCGAAGAACGTAAAAAGATTCTTGATGTTCTTTTTATGGCAGATTGTATTCCGGCAGGAATGGAAGCATTTGTGGCGGCAGATACAGAGCAATTTGAAGTAATTAAAAAAGTCATAGATTTATGTGATTACTATGTGCTGATAATTGGAAAGCGTTATGGTTCAGTTCATCCGGATACTGGAAAGAGTTATACTGAAATGGAATATGATTATGCAATAGAGCAGGGGATTCCGGTTTTGGTATTTGCTATTGATGACAATGTGAAGCTCGCATCAGATAAAACAGAAGCGGATGAGGATAAGAAAGATAAATTAAAGAAGTTTCGCACAAAAGCAATGACGAATAGATTAGCAAGTATATGGGTTTCAACAGAGGACTTAACCGGTAAATTGGCAATTTCAATTATGAAGGCAAAAACGGAAATAAAACGTCCGGGGTGGCAGAGGGCAGTTGACTTTGATGAGGCGTCTCTCCGACGGGAAATTATGACATTGAAGAGTGAAAATGAACAATTAGCAAATGATTTAAAGGCTGCAAGAGAAGAGATTTCCTCTTTAACGGAGCAAAACAATATTGCGTTTGAAGATCGGGGGATAAAAATAGAATATCATTATTATGATTATGAAGCTCACAGAACGCGATATGGAAGTGTCACAACGAATTTGAAGGAAATTTTTAAGGTAATTGCTACGGAAATGATGGATGTGTCAATTACTGAAAATAGTATTGAAGACACAATAAAAACAAATTTTTATTCAGGTGATAATACGGTGCATTTGAATGATAGTCAATTTGTAAAAAAAATATTGAATCAGTTTCGGGCATTAAATTTAATTAATTCTTCATGGAGTAAAGAGAATAAAAAATTATTTTGGGGATTAACATCCAAAGGATGTAAAGTAAGAGATGATTTAATTTTAATTAGGAATTAAAAGGGAGACTTAAATGGAAAATGAATTGATTTTGCCGGAAAATTATAAACAGACATATGACAAGATTGTTAAAATGATTGAAACAGCAAAACATAAAGTATTTGAGACGGCTAATTTTCAAACTGTATATTTGTTTTGGCATATAGGACAAGAACTAAAAGATAATATTTTGAACGGACAGAAGGCAGAATATGGAAAATCTATTGTGAAAAATATGAGCAAAGATTTAGAGTTTCAATATGGGCGTTCTTATGAAAAGAGTTCTGTTTTCCGCATGATACAATTTTATGAGGAATTTCCAGATTTTGAAAAAGTTGCTACACTGTCGCAACAATTGACATGGTCTCATTTTAAGGAGTTGTTGCCGGTTAATGACGAATTAAAAAGAGAATTTTACGCTGTTTTATGTAAAAATGAAGGATGGAGTGTAAGAGTATTAAGAGAACGGAAAAAATCAATGTTATATGAGAGAACTGCTATTTCCAAGCGTCCTGAAGAAACAATCAGGAATGATATTAAACTTTTAGAAGAAAAAGATATGATGACGGTAGATATGTTTTATAGAGACCCTTGTATATTAGATTTCTTGGGATTGCAGGATACTTACAGTGAAAAAGACTTAGAAAACGCAATTTTGGCAGAATTGGAAAAATTTATTTTGGAAATGGGAACAGATTTTGCTTTTATGGCGAGACAGAAAAAGGTTACTATAGATGGAAAAGATTACAAGATAGACTTGTTGTTCTTTCATAGAAAATTGAAAAGGCTTGTTGTAGTGGAACTGAAAATTGGAGAATTTGAACCAGAGTATAAAGCACAGGTAGAACTTTATCTGCGATGGCTTAACAAATACGAGCGGATGGAAAACGAAGAAGCACCCATTGCATTAATATTATGCGCAGAGAAGTCAGATGAAGTAATTGAATTACTTGAATTGGATAAGGGAGACATTAGGGTGGCTCAATACTTAACAGCCATGCCGCCAAAGGAAGAACTGGAAGAAAAGCTGCGTTTGGCAATTCAAAGAGCAAAAATACAATTAGAGCAGCGAAAAGAGTAAAAGTCGCTACATGTAGCAATTTTTTAAATTAATTTGCGGAGGAAAATCATGAGCATAACAGTTACCACAGAAAAGCAGTTTGAATCAGATATTGAGGCTTTTCTCATATCATCCGAAGGTGGATATACAAAGGGAAACGGAACATATCATCCGAAGCTGGGTTTATATCCGGATAAACTGATTTCTTTTATCCAGCGTACCCAACCGAGGGAGTGGGCGGCATTTGAACGGCAAAATGACATAGACCCAGTGCGTAAATTCTGTGTTGCTTTTAATAATGCCTGTGATATGGACGGAGTGCTGCACGTTTTGCGAAACGGATTCAAGCATAGGGGTACTACCTTTAAAGTTTGTTATTTTAAACCCGAATCTGCGTTGAACGATACAGCAGGGATTCAATATGCGGAAAATGAAGTGGAATGCTATCGTCAATGGTATTATTCTGCTGATACGAAAAAGTCGGTGGATATGGTGCTTGTGGTAAATGGGATTCCGGTGTTTGCTTTTGAATTAAAAAATCAGTACACAGGGCAGAATGTAGATAATGCTAAAACTCAATGGATGTATGACAGAGATCCAAGGGAGTTGTGTTTTCAATTTAATAAGAGAATTTTGGTGTATTTTTGCGTAGATCATACGGAAGTTTGGATGACAACGAAACTGGCAGGGAAAGATACCTATTTCTTACCTTTTAATCAGGGTTCTAATGGAGCAGGCTCTGACGGTGGAGCGGGTAATCCGCCCAATCCGAATGGGTATCCTACGGCATATCTTTGGGAAAATATATTTCAGAAAGACAGTATGTTGGATATTATCCAGAAGTTTATCAATTTACAGAGAAAGAAGACATTGATATTCCCGCGTTACCATCAGTTAGATGTAGTTCGGAAACTTATTGCAGATGTACGGATAAATGGAGCAGGGAAAAATTACTTGATTCAGCATAGCGCAGGTTCCGGCAAATCCAATTCGATTGCGTGGACAGCATACCGTCTTGCGTCACTTTTTGATGGAAATAACAAACCGATATTTTCCAGTGTGATTGTTGTGACAGACCGAACGATATTAGACGCACAGCTTCAGGAGACAATTTCGGGATTTGACCATAAGTTAGGTGCCATAGAAACCATAGGAGAAGATAAAAATTCGCAGGATTTGAAAAATGCAATCAATAACGGTGTGCGTATTATTGTTACTACTTTACAAAAATTTCCGGTAATTTATACGGAAGTTGACAAGGCAAATGGCAGATGCTTTGCGGTGATTGTGGATGAGGCACATTCTTCTCAGACAGGCAGTTCAGCCCTTAAATTAAAGACTGCACTGGCGGATACGGAAGAAGCCTTGCGGGAGTATGCGGAGCGAGAGGGATTAGCAGAGGAAGAAGCTGATCCGGAGGACAGGCTTGTAAAAGAAATGATTGCCCAAGGCAAACATAAGAATTTATCTTTTTTTGCCTTTACAGCAACGCCAAAAGCTACCACGCTGGAAATGTTTGGGCAGGAACAGGAGGACGGATCGTTTCATCCGTTCCATGTATATAGTATGCGGCAGGCGATTGAGGAGAAGTTTATTCTTGACGTTCTTCAAAATTATATGACCTATAATACCTGTTTTCGAATTGCAAAGACTATGGTAGATAATCCTGATGTTCCGTCCAGTAGGGCGGCAAAGGTCATTCGTAAATATCAGGAACTGCACCCTTATAATATTAGTCAGAAATCACAGATTATTGTGGAGACATTCAGAGATACCACAAGACATAAGATTGATGGCAAAGGAAAGATGATGGTAATTACGTCATCCAGACTGGCTGCTGTCCGCTATTACCATGAAATCAAACGATATATAGAAGAAAAGAAATACGATGATGTGGATATTCTGGTGGCTTTTTCCGGTGCGATTGACGATAAGGGTGAGGAATATACGGAATCAAAGCTGAATGTACGAAAAGATGGTTCTCATATTTCGGAGAATCAGACTAAGGCGGAGTTTCATGATAATTTTAATGTGCTGATTGTAGCGGAAAAATATCAGACGGGATTTGATGAGCCGCTTTTACATACGATGATCGTGGACAAGAAACTAAAGAATGTGAAAGCAGTACAGACCTTATCCCGGCTGAACCGCACTTGCGAGGGCAAAACAGATACTTTTGTATTAGATTTTGTAAATAAGGCGGAGGATATCAAGGATGCATTTCAGCCGTTCTATCAGGAAACGTTTTTACAGGAAGAAGTAAATGCAGATTTGTTGTACCAGACGCAGAGGGAATTGCGGGCGTATGGTATATACTCGGATGAGGATATTAAAGCTTTTACAGACGAGTATTACAAAAAAGGCAGGCAGGGTGATAGGGCAATGGGGCGAATGAGCAGTATTTTGCTTCCTGTTTCTAACCGTTATAATAAAAAGACGCAGAATGAGAGATACCAATTCCGTAGACAGGTACGGAATTTGATTAAATGGTATAGTTACATATCACAGATATTGAGAATGTTTGATAAAGAGTTGCAGAAGGAGTATGTATTTTGCTCATACTTAATCGGTTTATTGCCAAAAGATTCTGTGGAGTTGATTGACTTGGAGGGCAAGCTGAAACTGGAATATTATAAGCTGCAAAAGACATTTCAGGGTGAGATTGCTTTGGACGAAGCAAAGACTGTATATGTTCCGGCGAAGCACAAAGGCGTCAAGGGGATGGATGAAAAAACGCCTTTGGATGAGGTGATTGCGAAAATTAATGAAAAGTTTAAGGGTAATTTTACAGAGGGGGATAAAGTTATTCTGTCAGCACTTCGGGATAAGCTGCTTTCTGATAAGAAATTGAAAAAGATGGCGCAGTCTTCTGATCCGCAGATATTTGTTGAAAGTATCTTTCCCAAAGCGTTTGGTACGGCGGCGCAGGATGGGTACATGGAAGCTCAAGAATCGTATCAGAGCTTGTTTGAGGATACGGCTAAATATAATGCGATTATGAGTGCGCTGGCGGAGGTAGTGTATCGAGAGATGAGGAAGAAGGATATAAGGACTTTGGATGAGGCGGGTGCTTATACATATGAGATGCCGCAGAATTTGTCTATGGTGGCGGAAGAACCGGCACCATATGGAGATAGAAAAAAATAAATAGTGTAATTTTGTATGAGGAAAATGCTATGGTAATGAAATACATTTTGATAAGAAAAAATGTAAAAGAAAATACAATGTATTTAAGCAGTGTATTTCGCTCTGAATTGGGAGATATATTTAGTAATTTATCAAAAGATGCTTTTGAAATTGATTTAGAAGGAAATACATATACACTGAATTATAGGTTTTCAAATAAAAAGAATGATGTTTACCATTTATATATTGAATTTCAAACATCTCCAGCTAAGGAAGCAGAAGTTCTAAATGAAGTAAACAAAAAACTGAATGGACCGAATATAAAGAGGAAGTTTAATCTGATAGTAGCCTACGATGAAGTATCAGAGTATTATTGTGGGAAAATAAGTCAGAAGTTTGGAAAAAGTGAAAGGCTTTTGAGAGAACTGATATTTCTCATTATGATAAAAACTTTTGGTGCAGAGTGGGGGAAAAAGACTATCGCGAAGGAGATGCTGGACAATGTTAAGGCAAGCGCAGGAGGATTAAACGAAGCACAGATTGTCGAAACTGTTTTATACGAGATGACAATAGCCCAGTTAGAGGATTATCTTTTTAAACCATATAGCGGATTGGAGAAAAACCCTGAATTGGAAGAAGAATTTAATAAAGTGGATATCAACGAGCTGTCAGAGATAGAGAAAGCTAATTGGTTGAAAATTATGCAGAAAAGGTCATTATGGGATGATTATTTTGTAGACTATGGTTTAGATGTGGAAAATATGCAGCAGGATTTGGAGATTATTCGTAAATATAGGAACAAAGTAGCACATAACAAGAAACTCTCCAAGGAAGATTATGACTATAGTAGAAAAATTTTGAATGGATTTAACAAGACATTGTCATCTGCAATTAATGATATAGAGGAACGTGACTTTGCTCAGACAGATTGGCGTGTATCATATAAAAATACTGTAAATATGATATCAAGCATGATAAGCATAATTAGCGAAGAAATGCAGGAAAGCCTTAATGAATTATCAAAAAGTATGACTGGGTGTATGGAAGAAATGATAAAAAGCGTGAATGATTCTTTAAAACAAATGATTCCTATGTCTACACAGAATATTTTTAAGCAGATACAGGAAAGCAATGAGGTGATGACCAGACAGCTTAGTCAAAGTTTCAGACATATCACACAGCAGAGTATGCCACGACGGGTAGAGAAAAGAGATAATCAAGGAATATATGACGAGAGAAAAGAGGAATGATAAAGAATACAAAGTTTTAGGGCTTGTCAAGCAAAGATTGTAAAGTAGATATAACGTCAATATATTTGGAAGTTTTGTTAAGTGAACCCTGTTATTCAGGTATCCATGATATTAGGTCAAGGAGAATGACATAGACCAAGAGCTTTTCTATGAAAAAAGACAATGCAAGAAAAGCGAGGTAACAAGAGAAAGACAAATATTATTATGGGAGTGAAAGATAGAAAACATTACGAGTGTAGGAGATGATGCTAATGGATGTTAATGAAGTATTTATCACTTGTGCTGACTTATGGGCAAAAGATGGGGTTGATGATCGTATAAATAATGCTATTGATCAGTTTGAAGAGTGGATAAAGAATTTTGAGAAAGATGAAAAAGAACTTTTGGCAAAATTATTACCCAAATTTAATTATTATTCTAAGAGTTATATAGAAGAGATTATTGGAAATTTGAACACAGAATCAATAAAAAAATGTGGTATATCAAATGTAGATAGCGTTATAAGTGTTGTTAGAAAAGTGGACGGGAGATATAATAGTTCGTATGATTATTGGATTATACATCGGTTGGTGAGTGGATTAAGCAAAGAGATTTACTATGATGCTTTAGATGGTATTAAAGATTCGGAATGGAATAAAATTAAAAAAGTTGTGTATGTGGATGATTGTAGTGGAACAGGGACACAGTTTGTAAATTTTATGGGGCGACAGAAAAAATCTTTTTTGAATAAACAAGTTGTTTTAATCGCTATTGAGGTAGTAGAGGAGGCTGAAATATACATAAAAAATGAATTAGCAAAAAAAGGTATACGTATAGAAGTAATAGCTCACAATATGAAAGAGAAGGCTTTAAAAAATATGTTGGAGCAGGAGAAAAAAATATTATATAATATGTCCCAAAGGAAAGGAATATCACAAGAATATATTTTGGGATTTAAAGACGCTGAAGCGCTTATGTCGTTTTACAATAATACACCTAATGATACCTTAGGATTATTTTGGTATCCGTCAGAAGGAAATAAACCTATCTTCCCAAGAAACTTTGAAGAAGAAGCAGGATGGAAACTGAAAAAAAGTAAAGAGAAAAGAAGAAGGCAACAATATGAAGCAAAATGTTCGTGATAGTGAAATAAAATATCAAGAATTTTTAATATTGGCATATTTCAGGGCTAACTATAAAAAATATGACTTTGCTGATGTAACTCAAATGATGGGGATGACCTATGCTGAGATGCAAAATTCTATTGAACATATGTTGGAATTGAAATACCTCGTATGTGTAAACAATAATATTGTTATATCAAAAGAAGGAGAGAACGTTTTAGAGGAAAAAGGGTTAAGTAACTTCTTTTGTAATCACAAAAAAGAACTCGTTGAAAAAAAACAGTTGGGTATTGATGAACCATATATTCCAATTAAGTTTAAAATGTAGTATACTTAATAGAGGCTATATTTGTTAGAACAAGAAAATCAAGTTGATTTTCATAAAAGTAAAGTTTCATACAATTCTTATCAGGAAAAGGATAATGCTCTTTTCCTGATAGTAATGTTATGTTCGCAGTTGGGCTGCTCTCATAACATTACTATCATTACAAATTATTACTTGACAATAATTCGTAATGATAATTTTCAATTAGTTAATCCGGAAAAATTTTTCACGTAGTTAATGTAGCAAATATAGCCTCGCCGAAAGGTGAAAATATGAGTTATGTTCAAAAATTAATTGATAAAATGAATGAGCAGGGAGAGGATAAAGAGTACATTGAATTGTGCGCTGCTTACGCACAGAAATTATGTGATAATAATGTGCCTGTGGTTTTTGATTTTAAACATTTATCATTACTTCTAGGATATGAGTCAGCGGAAATTGCTTTTTATTTATTTGCGTCAGAAGAATTGTTTTATACACAAATTCAAATACCAAAGAAGAATGGTGACTTTCGAAATATTGAAATTCCGAGTGACAGATTAAAAAGTATTCAGCGTTGGATTTTGAGAAATATTTTGGAGGGTATAGAGGTACATGAATCTTGTTATGGATTTAAAAAAGGGAAATCAATATATGATAATGCCGTGTTGCATGTGGGTAAAGAATGTGTGTTGAATATGGATTTAAAAGATTTTTTCCCGTCTATCAGTCAAAAAGATGTTTTCAATATATTTTATAAAAAAGGTTATACAAAAAAGGTATCGTACTATTTTGCTAAAATATTGACTAAAGATGGGGTGTTACCGCAAGGATCTCCAGCCAGCCCAATGATTTCAAATATTGTTGCGAAGCATTTAGATATAAGGTTAAATGAATTGGCGAAATGTTATAATGCGGTATATTCAAGGTATGCAGATGATATTACATTCTCGGGCGCGTACAACATTAGAAACATGATTTCAGTTGTCACGAAAATAATTGAGGAAGAAAACTTTCAGGTTAATGTGAAAAAAACAAGATATGCATATTATTATCAAAGGCAAGAAGTTACAGGACTCATTGTAAATAAAAAGGTAAGTGTTCCAAAGAAGTATCTTAGAGAAATATACAAGGAGATATATTATTGTCAAAAGTATGGTGTATCATCACACCTTGTTAAAACTGATAATCATAAAAGTTTTTATAAAGAATATATGTATGGGAAAGCGTATTTTGTAAATATGGTCGATAAAGAAAAAGGACAAAAAATTCTAAGTGATTTAGATTCTATTATGTGGGAATATTAGGATGAATAAGAGAAATTTTTATATATACCAAGAAGATTTAATTAGATATGAGGTTAGTCAAAAACCCTTGGCTATTTCTCAATTGGTGGAGGATTTAAATAAAAAGTATGGTCAAGAGAATATGAGAAAACTAAGAACTGATATAATAACCAATTATTTAAATGTTATGGGATACTTAGTTGTGGACAATAAAAATAGAAAAAGACCAACACAAAAGGGAAGATTGTTAGGCATAGAGGTTGGTTGCATTACTGATAAGAAAGGAAATGAGTATGAAGTGAATTTGTATAATGAAAGGGCACAAAAGTATATATTGGATAATTTATATGATATGATAGTTTACTAGTGTGTAAAGTTTTGTGGCTACAAATTGGCTACAAAACTTTTGAAACCACAGAGAAAACAGATAATTTCAGAAAATATGACGATAGAAAACCCCGAAAACACGCTATTTGCCACACATGGTTTTCCAAACCTAATCCGTGAGGGTGGCAGGACTGTTGGGTCTGGTCGTGTGGCTACTATATTTGAATATGCAAATAGGGGAGAGCGAAGTCCGGCGTTTGATTATAAGGCAGTACTGTCAACTACAGTTATTACAATTAATACAAGCCATAAGTTTTATACTTCTTTTTTGAGTAAATTATGTGATTCACCAGATGCCAAAACTACATTCGAACTTTTTTTGGCTTCATTTTTCCAGTCAATACGCAAAACGAATGCGTACCAGAGTGAACAGAATGATAAGCTTATGACAATTTGGTATAACGAATTGAATAACTATATTACAGAACAGTTGAGTCCGAGGAAGTGGGAGGAGGAATTATTTATGCCTTTTACAGAAGCATACAGAGAACACATCATGTATACTTTCAATGGCTATTACGGAAATGTGTATCCCCGTCCGCATTACCGGGGAGAATTTCAGAAAAGCCAAAGCGAGGGAGAAAATAGAACGCCTTAAAAAGCTGCTGAACGGAAAGGAGATTTGCCTATGACCGACACGCCCAAGAGAAACACCGCCACTACCGCCCGGACTGCGTGACCGAGGTATGTGGAGCCTATATGTCCGATGATGTCCATCATTCCGATATGGTTTCTTTTCGCCGTTACAATTTGCGTTTTTGTATCCGGAATAGAGTTTTTGCCTCGTTTGGGCCGGGTAGGCACTGGAATTTGAGAGCCTTTTGGATTTTTAGCGATCAGCTTGGTGCTGAGCACTTTTGTGTATTTTTTCTCAGGGTCATATATCGTTCTGCGCTCAAGAATATAGGTATCTCCATTCTTCTGAGGATTTTTAATGACGGAAGTTTTGATCTGACAGGATGGTTTTGCTGGCATAGCATGCTCCTTTTTATTTGAGTATAAATTTATTACAATACACGACTTTACAACTTTTTGAAAAAAGAATAACGCACAAAGCACTTTTTCGTATATAATAAGTTTGCACACAAATCCATACGAAAGAGAGTGACCTTGTACGTTAGATTCATTATACAACAAAAATAATTTAATTGGTAGACTGTATCACTATTTTCATGTTTATTTTGAAAATTTTTCTGCGCCCACTATTGAAACACTGTTCCTGCTGATATTATCCATTCTGGTTATGGAATCAGCTGATTCCATCCGTTCCCTGTACAGGCATTTTTTATCCGGAATAACGAAAAAATCCCTGAGTGCATTTTACTATGCCTGTTCTTATGCAAAGGCTGATTATTCCGCCTTTATGAACGTAACTGCGGTAATGGCTTTAAAAATGATACCGAAAACTCTCCTTTCACAGCCTGTTTTTCTATGCATTGATGACACAATGGTTACAAAGTTTGGCAGGACATTTGAGGATGTTTCAAAACTCTTTGACCATGCTTCACATAATGGCTCAAACTATCTGAACGGACACTGTTTTGTAAGCGTCATGCTCTGTGTCCCAGTGTGGAATAAAAACAGGATCCATTACCTCTGTGTCCCTCTCGGATACCGAATGTGGCAGAAAAAGGATTCAAAACTGGAACTGGCTGCATCCATGGTACGTCAGGTTATGCCTGCGTTCACAAAACAGAAAAATGTAATTATCCTGTGTGACAGCTGGTATGTTAAGAAAGATCTGGTATGTCTTGTGGATGAATACGAAAATCTTGACCTTATCGGCAGTGCCAGGGTTGATTCTGTCATTTATGACCTGGCGCCAGGACCAACTGGGAAAAAGGGCAGACCAGCGGTACATGGAAGAAAACTGTCCATTCAGGATGATTTTACACTGTCAGATGAAAAAATCGGTGACTACTATATGGCTGTACGCCGGGTTCTCACGAATATTTTTGGCCGCAGGGAAGTCATGGTATATGTGACATCTCCGTCAAAGGATTCCAGCACCAGACGCCTGTTTTTCAGCACGGTTTTTCCTCAGCAGCTTGAGATCTTCTGTGCGTATCAGGAAAAATCCCCGTTAAACCAGACCGGAAGTGGCTGGATGCAGTATATTCCCATTCTTATATATACATTCAGATGGAACATAGAGGTTAGTTACTACGAACAGAAAACATTCTGGTCACTATGCAGTTACATGGTG
>CAJUKA010000063.1 GCA_910586585.1 uncultured Lachnospiraceae bacterium | reverse complement strand
GACTGGGCGCATCGTACCCCACAGCAAGATACATTTAATATCATCAAAGAAGCCATTTTCCAAAAGAGAGTTATTTCCTTTTGCTATTTTAGCGGAAAAGGAAATAAAGAGAAAAGAAATGTAAAACCTATCCGGTTAGTATTCAAGAGCAAAAGCTGGTATTTATATTCTTTTTGCCTGTTAAGAAATGATTACCGTTTTTTTAAGTTGACGAGAATAAAAGAGCTTGAAATGCTGTCTGAAACTTTTACGCAAGATTTTACACCAACAAAAATCGAAAAACAAATACAAGTTGAAAATACTGTTGCTGTTAAGTTAAAATTTGACAGGCAAGCGGCTTTTCGTGTTTATGATGAATTTACAGATAGCATAACAGAAGATTCACAGGGAAATTTATATGTCCAAATAGATTTACCCAACAATGAGGTTCTGTATTCTTATGTGATGTCTTTTTCGGATAGCGTTGAGGTACTAGAACCACAGTCTATACGGGAGCAGATGAAAAAAAGATTACAGAAAATGCAGGAAAAATACAGAACATGACATTAGGTGTCAGGTTATATTTGATACACTGTTTCCATAAGGAGGTGCTGATATGAAATTTGAATGGAGAAAGCACGAAAAAGCCCTGTATGGAGCAAAGAGTATACCTGCTTTGGTAGATATACCCACACAAAATTTTATTATGATTAAGGGAAGCGGAAATCCTAACGACACGGATTTTTCAGATAAGGTAGGTGCTCTCTTTTCATTAGCGTATGCGATTAAAGTGGGTTATAAATCTACTGCAACCAAGAATATTTTATCAAATGAAATCCACGACTTTACGGTTTATCCTTTAGAGGGTATCTGGAAACAGAAAAACGTTGATACGGAATCTGCTGCGGGTAAACTCATAAAAGAAAATTTGGAATATACCATTATGATACGTCAGCCGGACTTTATCACAGCGGAAATGGTACGTGCTGCATTGGAAAGGGTAAAAATTAAAAAGCCAAACAGACTGTATGAAGAAATTATTTTTGATACGATACATGACGGAAAATGTGTTGAAATTCTGCATATTGGCTCATACGACAACGAATCGTTCTCTTTTGAGCAAATGGATAAATTTGCAGAGGAAAACGGTCTGCAACGCATATCAGATTCTCATAGGGAAATCTATTTGACTAATAGAACAAAAGCGGATAAGCTCAAAACAATTTTGAGATATAAGGTAAATTAGCAAACAGTAAATCTATCGAACCAGCGACAAGACTATTGCATCTTGAGTTTTGAAATCATATAATAGGAACTGGTAATTCAGAATTAGACAAAATCGGGATATGTAATGGGAGAAATCAAATGAAAAATCCATGGGAAGAAATTCCTTTATCTGATTATGAAAAACATATGAAACTTGATTCTGTTATGCAGTTACAGGTTATGAATAAACTGATGAAAGGTCAGTTTAATGCGTATCCTGTTTCAAATATCATGATATTAG
Organism: uncultured Lachnospiraceae bacterium; assembly: GCA_910586585.1. GTDB lineage: Bacteria > Bacillota > Clostridia > Lachnospirales > Lachnospiraceae > COE1. Next base: position 23,376 of record CAJUKA010000063.1, on the reverse strand, counting down.
GTGTTGCAGGCGGTAATGGTCTTGAACATATATCCAAAGATAAATTTGAAAGAGTATATGCAGTAGATGTTAATTCAGCTTATTTGAAAGAAGTTACCCGAAGATATTTTTATTTAGACGGCATTTTAGAATGTCTTTGTATCAATCTGATAAACGAAACTGAAAAGCTGCCAAAAGCAGATATGGTTATAGCAAATCTGTTGATTGAGTATATTGGCTATGAATGTTTTCAAAAAGTAATCCAACAGACAAATCCGAAATATGTTTCATGTATTATTCAAATTAATGTGACGGATAATTGGGTATCAGACTCTCCCTATTTGCATGTGTTTGATAGGCTGGAACAAGTACATCACCAAATTGAAGAAACTACTTTGGAAAAAGCAATGCTTATAATTGGCTACCATATAATCAAGACTTTGGAGCATATGTTACCTAATGGAAAAAAATTTATACAGATAGATTTTGAAAGATAGCTTTTAATTAATTTGATCGTTGGAAAAGACAAATTTTCATTTACAGGGTAAAGAAAAACCGGGACACGGCAGCTATCAGACAGCCACCGCGCCCCGGTTTTCTTATGGGTGCAGAGATTGGTTTGTTACGCAAAACAAGCTGCGTATGCGCCGGGCGAGGGAGGCACAGCGAGCCGCAAGAGAGGCCGGGAAAGTTTCCTCTCCGGCTGGTTGATTTGGCTACGCTATTGTGCTATATTTCCATAGACACAGTTCGACAAATCGAAAGTTGAAGGAGAAATATAAGCATGGAACCGCTTGAAAATTTAATACCACATGATTTTCAGAGCGGCTTACTTGTTCTTTGCCGTACATGAATGGAGTGTGCTGCAAATAGCTGTGTCTTTACTCTGTGCCTGTAATAGCTGTTTTTCGGCTGCTGCATGGTATACCATGACAAATGAAGCTTTGCTTCATGGAAAAAAGTTTCTGCCCGTTTTCATTTTATGGGGTGGAGCAATTTTCGCGCCTATATTTTTTGGGCGGGAAACGGTGATTATTTGTTTCATTGCTTTTATAAGTATGCTCATTTCATTTGTAAGGTTAATGAAAGTAGACCCTTATATTTTCTATCACCCGGTATCAGCAAAACTTCTAATCAAACACACAAAAGGGACAGGAAGCATATTTTTATATTTGCTGTGCTATCTGATAACAAACAAAAACTATCTTTTGAATATTGCCGGATTGTGTGTGATCGCTGGTGTCATGCCATTCCTATTAGGGCAATTTGAGGGAGTAAATGTTATGCCGCTGGGGTTTGCCGTTCTATGCCTGAATACCCCAATCTGTATATTGCTTTCCTGTGACCCCGGTTTAGAACAGGCAGTCCGAACACTACCGGGACAGGCAAAACGCTTTTGCACGAATTATTGCTTTTTTATCTTTTCTGTCAATATGGCGGTAAACAGCGTGTATCTGATTAGCTGGCAAATAGGCAAAGGCGGCGTAAATAGTACAGAAATCATTACTGCGCTTATAATCGCGCTGCAAAGTGCTGTTTTGTCTGTCCTGTTGGAGTGGTTTTGTCCCGTCCGTAACTGGAAGATTGAAAATGATTTATGGCACCACCCGCGAAAATATGTTGTACCGTTGATTATGTTTTTGGTTGCAGGGCTTATCGGTATGTGGTCTATAAATATATGGGTTTTGCTCTGCATTGTCATAGCTGAAGTTTTAAGCTTATCACTTGTCGTAAGGAGGATATAATACCATGAAAAATACAAAACGCTGCCCTAAATGCAGCTCACAAAATATTGTCCGTGTTCCCGATAACCAAAACCGCCATGCCAGCGGGAACAATATTTATACTTCGACCTTTACATTGATGAAAAAAATCCCGGTTATACGCTATGTCTGCTGTGATTGCGGATATGTGGAAAATTGGGTGGAAGCACAAAGAGAACGTGACGAGATCAAACACACATTTGGATAATGAAAGGAGGGCTGCGAAATGGAAAACATTATCCTGCAAACACACGGAATATCCGTGAAATACGGTAATTTCCTTGCTCTTGATGATGTAAGCATTATTCTCAAAAATAAGCATATATACGGCTTTATCGGTGAGAACGGCGCAGGTAAGACCACACTAGGTTAATTGCCCTTTGCTGGGCGCACAACTGGAAGCTGCTTCATTCGTTTTGGCAGAAACTATCTTTTCTTCATTTTAATAATCATATATACTGGAGTCTCAATAAATCCTTCGTATTTATCTGGTTCCGACATTTTCCATTTTTCCGGAGCCAATGGCTCACATATCTGTTCAATCGTTAATCCCGCCCCGATTATGGCATTTACATAATCGGCAAACGTATGGTGATAGCTCTTGCTAAGATGATTTTCAAAAGCTTCGTTATACTCAATCCAAGGCTGGATATAGGCTATCATTGACCTGTCCAAATATCTCACAGTCCACTCTTCATCCTCTGGAAAATATCACCATGCTCAATCGGGTACATTGCAGAATATATAGGATGTATAACCAGCATTTCTTCCGACCAATCAATACCTGTAATTGTTGAGGGGTTATTCTGCTCAAGAAGAAGCGTAAAAATTCCGCTTCCGCAACCAAGGAAACATTTATTACCAAGGTCGCTTAGGTGTTGTAAAGCGCGCATATGACACTAAATATAGAAAACAAAATTTGCTGATAGCAGGAAGAGGGTTGAATCGGGCGAATAAAAATGCTATGCTGTCTGTAGAAGCTAAAATAGACAAATAATATGGAATGAATCATAAAGATAATTGTTATAATACTTCAATCAATTAGATTGAAAAACAAGTCATCTATTTTCAAAAGAAGATAAAAAGGCGGATATAGATCATATGAACTACGATTTGACAGAGGGAAATATTATGAAAAAGCTGCTGAAGTTCGCATTTCCTATTATTCTTGGAAATATGCTTCAGCAGCTTTATAATGTGGCGGATACATTAATTGTTGGGCGGTTTCTTGGAGAAAATGCTTTGGCAGCAGTAGGGTCATCATATACGTTGATGGTATTTGTGACTTCTATTATTTTAGGATTGTGTATGGGAAGCAGTGCCTTTTTTTCGATGCAGTTTGGCAGGCGTGATGAAAATAGACTGGAAAAAGGTATTTTTATGGCCTTTTTGCTAATAGGTGCAATTGCTGGTGCATTAAATATTTTTGTATATGTGGGTATCAATGGAATATTTGCGTTTCTTCGTGTGCCCGAAGTAGTAATGCCGCTTATGAGAGAATATCTTTTATGGATTTTTTCGGGAATTGCTGCTACTTTTCTCTATAATTATGTGGCGAATTTTATGAGGGCGCTTGGCAATTCTCTCATTCCACTTTGTTTCCTTGGAATTTCTGCAATTTTAAATATTATTTTAGATTTATTTTTTATCAGAGTACTCTTGTGGGGTGTCGCAGGGGCAGCCATAGCAACAGTAATTTCCCAGTATGCCGCAGGAATTGGAATATTGGTTTACTGCATCAAAAAGTATCCACAAGTTCGGGTAAAAAAAGAAAACAGACAGTGGGATTATGGGATATTGAAAGAATTGATAGGGCTATCATCTTTGACGTGTTTGCAACAGTCTGTGATGAATTTTGGTATTTTGATGGTTCAGGGACTGGTGAACAGTTTTGGTCCTGTTGTCATGGCTGCGTTTGCAGCAGCGGTCAAAATTGATTCCTTTGCCTATTCTCCAGTGCAGGATTTTGGCAATGCATTTTCTACTTATGTAGCACAAAATTACGGCGCTGGGAAAGACGAGAGAATTCGCAGAGGAATGAAAGACGCAGTGTTAGGGGCGTTTGTGTTTTGTTTTGTCATCTCAGTTTTGGTGGTTGGTTTTGCAAGACCGCTTATGGCAATGTTTCTTGACAAAAACAGTGCAGAGGCTGTTGCGGTGGGAGTAGGATATCTGCGTATTGAGGCATCATTTTATTTTGGGATTGGGCTTTTGTTTTTGTTTTATGGATATTTTCGTGCAGTCAATAAGCCGGGAATTTCAGTCATTCTCACAATTGTTTCGCTTGGCACACGCGTATTGTTAGCATATGTTTTATCATCAATAGAAAGAATTGGGGTGACAGGGATCTGGATGTCTGTGCCGATTGGATGGATATTGGCGGATATGGCAGGAATGTGGTTTTATTTTGGCAGACAAAGTAGAAGGAATTAGATTGAAAAATCATGTTGATGCACAATTTTTTTAATGGACAATTTGATGCTTTGACATAGAGGATGATGTGAAAAGAATTTCTAAAGCAGTAATAAAAAGTTTAGTAAGGAATTTGAATGACAAAGGAGAACTTTCAGAATATGGAACTCAATACAGAAAAACAAAATTTAATCAACGCTTTACAGATTTATGTGCCGTATAATGAACAGGAGGAACGAGATAGAGATATTATGCTGCAACTGCTCAAAACGCAGGAGAATATTTTGGAGCGTGAGAATCAAACAGCGCATTTTTCCGCTTCGTCATGGCTGTTGAATAAAGAACACACAAAGGTTCTGATGATATATCATAATATTTATCATTCCTGGTCATGGACGGGAGGACATGCAGATGGAGAGGCTAATTTGCTGGAAGTAGCGAAAAGGGAAGCAATGGAGGAAACAGGTATCAAAAATATTATTACTGTATCAGATGAGATTTATTCTGTCGAGATTTTGACTGTGGATGGACATGTGAAACGAGGAAGCTATGTGCCGTCACACATTCATCTAAATGTTACATATCTTATGGAAGCAGATGAACAGGAAGTGCTTCGTGTGAAGCCAGATGAAAACAGCGGTGTAAAGTGGTTTTTTCTGGACGAGGCTTTAAAAGCATGTACAGAATCTTGGATGATAGAGCATATTTATACAAAGTTAAATGAGAAATTAACGGTGTAAAAAATATTTCTAAGGCGGCAAGGGGGGAATTGTTATGCCAAATGCGAATACGACGAAGCTGGCGTTAGAAGCTTCACTCAAAAAGCTGATGCAGCATAAAAAGATAGACAAGATAACAATTAATGATCTGACAACAGACTGTGGTATCAGCAGGATGTCTTTTTATTATCATTTTAAGGATATTTATGAGTTGGTGGAATGGATTTGTATAGAGGATGGCAGACGTGCATTGCAGGGAAAGAAGACATATGAAACCTGGCAGGAAGGCATTTATCAGATTTTTGAGGCCGTCATAGAAAATAAGACATTTATTTTAAATGTATATCACTGCATTGGCAGGGAAAAGATTGAAAATTTTTTATATAAACTGACATATCACTTGATAGCAGGTGTTGTAGAAGAAAAATCTGCTGCAGTGGGTCTGCTGCAGACAGATCAGGCTTTCATTGCAGAATTTTACAAGTTTGGGTTTGTTGGAATAATGCTTGAATGGATAGACCACGGAATGAAAGAAGATTATGAGGATATTGTTGAAAAAATGGGTATTATGCTGCATGGCATTATAGCGCATTCCATACAAAATTTTGCGGATACAGAAAAACATTCATTCCAGCACATTTAAAGATTAATGTGTTAGAATGAATTGCTTTTGAAAGAAGTTTTGACATAAAAAAGTTTTAGATTGATAAATGGGCGTCTGTACAGGTAGTTAGGAACTGTCAATAAATAACGCATCATTTAGACAAGTCAAATTAACAAGTTATTTATTTACAATTCCTTAGATACATAATCAATGGCTGAATGCAGTCCTCTGATGAAATATCATAAGAATGAGTGATAGCCTGTTCAAATTCTTTATCTTGAGAAGTCTTATTTTTTTTCTTTTTCAATATCAGTGCTGCCATTTTCATCATCAGCTTATCGGGCAGAGCCATCTTTTCATAACACAAACCGCCTTGCATATAAAAATGTGGTATTTTTATTAATTCATCGGCAGTAAGGTTTTGGCTCCAGAAGGTGTTGATGGTATCGATTTCGGTATTTGGAGTTGCCCCTGTTACAAATAAGATAAGTTTAGCGGCTGTGTATTTTTGAAACCGTTTTTGGGCTTTTCTGAATCCATCAATGGTTCCGGCGAATGCACGGCTTCCAAAAATAATGCAGTCATATTGGGACAGGGTTTTGGTGGGGATTGTTTTGTAGTCAGCAAGAGCGCATCGAAGCTCTTTGGCGATCAGTTCTGCATATCTTTTTGTAAACCCAGTACTACTTTTATAAAGGACAATTGTTTTCGTTCTCATATTGAGAGCCCTCCTTGTCTGTCATGGATTGATTTATAAATGCTTTGTAGGCAAATTCTTGTTGGGTGTAGATTTCGTCGATTGAAATTCCAGGGGTACATACTGAAAAAATAGTACCGATTCCAATGGTATAGATGAGCATATTCAAGTGTAGCTGTCTTGCCTGTGATACACTGATATTCAAGCTGTCGGCAATAAAATCTGCAACATGTGGATTGGTTTCTGCCAGATACAAATCATTCATAGAAGATATTCCATTTCTTTGATGCAGGATAAATAGTTTAAATAAATGTGGTTCTTCTTTTGCCAGTTGAATATAAGATTTGCCAGTAGTGCGGAACAGGTCGTTTTTATCAATCGATGCCATTATAAATGCTTGTATAAATTGATTTGTCTTCGCAATGACATCTTGGCGAAGCCCTTCCATATTTTGGCAGTAGCTGTAAATAGGTTGAACGGAACAACCTATTTTATCAGCAATATTTTTCACAAGAACCTGTTCCATGCCGCTTGTTCTGGCTATTTCAAATGCGGCATCAACTACCATTTCTTTTGTGATTCTTTGTTTTGGCATTGTAGTTCCTTTCTTTTGATATATAATTGATTTATATAAATAAATTATATAATTCGATTATATATATTGGATTCTAAATTGTCAAGTATGTGAGATAATCAAAGATAAAAGAATGTAACAGGAAGCCATGCTCATTCATAAGTAGTCGAACTATACATTATGACAATTGATTTAGGGTATTTACAAAGGCCTTGTTCATATATTACAATTAAAAATATTTAAGATAAACAATGCGATTCAATGAGGAGATGTGGAAATGAGCGGTACAGATAAGAATACAAAGGAAGTTTTAGCTGACGAACCAGTAACTGAGGGAAAAGAGGTTATCTCAAGAAATTTTATTGAACAGATTATTGATAAGGATTTAGCAGAAGGGGTATATGATTGCGTTCACACCCGATTCCCGCCAGAACCAAATGGCTATCTTCATATTGGACATGCCAAAGCGATTCTTGTAAACTATGGAATTGCGCAGGAATATGGCGGAAAATTTAACATGCGTTTTGATGATACCAACCCTACGAAAGAGGATATTGAGTTTGTGGAATCTATCAAAGCAGATGTTGAGTGGCTTGGCGCTGATTGGGAGGACAGGCTGTTCTTTGCTTCGAATTATTTTGATCAGATGTATGAATGTGCAGTGAAACTTATTAAAAAAGGCAAGGCATATGTGTCGGACTTAACAGCAGAACAGATGAAGGAATACAGAGGGTCTTTTACGGAACCAGGAAAAGAAGATCCTTGCAGCAGCCGTTCGATAGAAGAAAATCTGCAGTTATTTGAGGAAATGAAAAACGGCAAGTATGCAGACGGAGAAAAAGTACTCCGCGCGCGGATTGACATGACATCACCCAATATTAATATGAGAGATCCCGTTCTTTACCGTGTTGCCCATATGTCCCATCACAATACGAAGGATAAGTGGTGCATCTATCCGATGTATGATTTTGCCCATCCAATAGAGGACGCGATAGAAGGGATTACACATTCTATATGTACATTGGAGTTTGAAGATCACAGACCTTTGTATGATTGGGTGGTTAGAGAATTGGAATATCCGAATCCGCCACGGCAGATTGAGCAGGCAAAAATGTATGTAACCAATGTTGTGACAGGAAAGCGCTATATCAAAAAACTTGTGGAAGAGGGAACTGTCGATGGCTGGGACGATCCTAGGCTTGTTTCTATCGCAGCACTTAGAAGACGTGGTTTTACACCGGAATCAATCAGGAGATTTGTGGAATTGTGCGGTGTGAGCAAAGCAAATTCTTCTACAGATTATGCAATGCTTGAATATTGTATCCGTGAGGATTTGAAACTCAAAAAGCCTCGTATGATGGCGGCGCTTGACCCCGTGAAACTGGTGATTGACAACTATCCGGAAGGTGAAGTGGAGTATCTTGAAGTACCAAATAATCTTGAAAATGAGACGCTTGGTTCCAGACAGGTTCCTTTTTGCAGGGAACTTTATATTGACAGGGAAGATTTTATGGAGGAACCGCCAAAGAAATATTTCAGACTGTTTCCTGGAAATGAAGTGCGCCTTATGAGCGCATATTTTGTAAAGTGTGTTGGCTTTGAGAAAGACGAGGACGGCAAAGTGATGGTGGTTCACTGTACGTATGATCCAGAGACAAAACAGGGAAGTGGATTTACAGGCAGAAAAGTGAAAGGTACAATCCATTGGGTACCTGCGCCATACGCTGTAAAAGCGGAGGTAAGGCTTTATGAGAACTTGATTGATGAAGAAAAAGGGGTATATAATGAAGACGGTTCTTTGAATTTGAATCCCAATTCGTTGACAGTGTTAAAAGCGTGTTTTGTTGAACCAGCGCTAAAGGATGCAGAGGCATATGATAGTTTTCAGTTTGTAAGACAGGGATTTTTTAATGTGGATTGCAAAGATTCAAAACCAGATGCACTTGTATTTAACAGAATTGTTTCATTAAAAAGTTCTTTTGTATTACCAAAATAAGAAATGGAAAGGAGAATGCGGTGATTTGGCATAAGGTGCAGACTTTATAATAAGAATCACTGCAGCAGATTACAGATGAATTATAAATGTCTTATTTTGGATCATGATGATACAGTGGTAAACAGTACAGCAACAATTCATTATCCAGCATTTTTGGAGGCCCTCAAATTGTTAAGGCCAGGAATGACAATTTCGCTTGACGATTATTTCAGGGAGAACTTTGACCCTGGCTTTGTACCCTATTGTGTAGAAAAATTAGGGATGACAGATGAAGAACTTGAAATAGAAGTGAAATGCTGGCGGGATTATGTATCAGGTCATACAGCAAAAGCGTATGATGGAATCAGGGAGATTATTGAGCGCCAAAAAGCAGAAGGAGGAATTGTGTGTGTGATATCCCACTCCTATGACTTCAATATCAAAAGGGATTATGAAGTAAATAACCTTCCTATGCCTGATATGATTTTTGGCTGGGAATGTCCTCCGGAGCAGAGAAAACCCAGTACCTATGCGTTAGAGCAGATATCGGGCAGGTACAGCCTCAAGCCAGAGGAAATGGTTATAGTAGATGACCTAAAACCAGGATATGATATGGCAAGAGCGTATCATGTGCCGTTTGTTGGGGCGGGATGGTCAAACAACATTCCTGAAATCAGAAATTTTATGAAAAAAAACAGTGATTTTTATTTCACCAAAGTGGAAGAGCTGTATCCGTTTTTATTCGATTCATGAATCTGTGACTTGTTGTCACAATTTCCTATTGTATTAGAAAAGGAGCGGCTGTACAATAGACTTGTGCAGTCGCTCCTTAATGCACAGACCTGTGCAGAGCAAATATGCCGCCCAAGAGGCGCACGGGTCGCGTGGTGAGTAGGGGAAGCAGCCTTCCCTACTCGAGTTCATTCTAATGAAATTTATGATTCTTTATCAGAATCATCAAAAAATTCTTCGGTTGTGCTTTGTGGTTGTTCTGATTCTGTACAAGCTTCAGTCTCAGCAGCAGGTGCAGCAGACATGTCCACTTGGGTATAGACAGGTTCAGAAGAATTAGCGGTCATTCCACCAATAATTTCTTTTGCTCTGTCAATTTTTTCTTTTGTTTTGTCAAGTTTCTCTATCACTTTTTCGCCGATTACCTCTTTGGCATTGTCTATGTCAATTGGTAAGGAATGGCTTTTGCTGCATGTGTTATTTACTGTGCCAGATGAAAAATCCTCATTTTCAAGATCCTCATCGAAATCATCAAAATCGTCAAAATCGTCAAAGTCATCATCGGGAGTTTTTGCTCTTTTTTGAAGATAATAATAAGTTCCTGCTGCAGCAGCACCAGCGAGAGCACTGAATAATGCAAGTTTGCCCAGTTTTTTTGCCATTTGTGGTTCTCCTTTCATGTTGCAGATGATAATTTTAAAAAGATATGGTTTTATTTTAATACTATTTTATGGAAATGAAAAGAGATTATGTGAATTTTTATTTTAAGATTATTTTTATTACATTTTTTGTAGTTCTATGATATGATAAAATTATAGAATCGACTAACAAAGTCAATTGCGATGGAGGTACCAATGAACGAGAAATTTTTCGATCTTTCCAGAGAGAAACAAGACCGTATGATTAATGGTGCGATAGAGATATTTGCAAAAAATGGATATAAACATGCTAGTACAGATGATATGGTAAAAGCAGTGGGAATCAGCAAAGGGCTTTGGTTTCACTATTTTGGTTCTAAGGAAGGAATCTATGTTTTTGTCTACGATTATTGTGTGAAATATATGCTTTTAGAGTTGTCCACGGTTGTGAACGAGAGTGAAAGAGATTATTTTGAGCTGATAAAACAGATTTCATTTGCAAAGACAAAGGTGGGAAAAAACTACCCATATTTAACGATTTTCCTAGAAGAGGCAGCGCATGAGCCCCAAAATGGGATTGCAATGAAAACAGCAGATTCAAGAAAAATTTATGAGGAACGCATAGCAACTCTTTTGAAGTTCTCTGAAATGGGAGATGTCACTGACAAAACAAAGCGCGAACGCATTAAAAAGATACTTGACTATACAATCAGCAGCATTATCAGAGAAAAAATAGATGAGGCCGGTAATCCTGACGCAGTATACAGGGAGATCAAAGCATATATTGAACTTGTAAGGGATATGGTACTGAATCTCCCTGCATTTCCCAAAAATGAACAGGTTTTTTAGTGGTCAGGACAGTTATTTCTTTTGTTGATATACCGGAGCAGCAGGATAGCCGCCTTTCATTTTCTGCATTCCACGCTGTATGGCGTCCTTTGAGTTTTTCCAGTCCGCGTCCGCGTTCCGGTAGTCAAACTTTTCGACCATCCAGCTTACGTCTTCTTCTATGCGTTTTAGATTTGCCTGCATAAGTGGGAATATTTTTGCAAAGAATTCATCACACTGTTTTTGGTTTAGTTTTTCGACAGCTCCTTGACATAAATCTCCAAAATGAACCAGACAAAATCCCTTGCTGTTCTCTAATTTTTGGATAAAAGCAGGGTCTTTTTTGTACATAAAAAAGAACGTGTCAAGATATCTTGCATAGGTGTCTTCATATTGGCGGCATATATAGCAGGAGCACTGTTTTTGCTGCGTCCATGCAGTCATTGTATTGTTGATTTCTTTTGTGCGTTTGAGGCGGTCAACAAAAGAAAGTTTTGCGGGTTTAAATTTTTTCACTTCGCTTGCAAATTCTTCGTTTATTTTTTTGTAGTGTGTTTTTAGAATCCATGCATTGCCAAGGGTGTTGCCATACTGGAACATTTTGAAAAAATGATACCTGCAGAACCCTTCCTTATCGGTCATGTCACGAATATCACTTTCCATATAAGAAGAACTTGATCCAAGTGTAAAATCCAGCAAATCTTGTTCTAATTTTTGTTCGATGAAACAAAAGGGGCATTCATCATTTGCGGCAAATGCATCATTTAATGGAATTGTATAAAGCTGTTCTTTCATTTTTACCTCATTTCTGCGCCGCTTTATAGTGCAAATCCATACATGGATTACGAGTTTGCGGCAAGCAGCGCGGACACAAATCTCGCAGTGAAAAAGTTCAGCATAGGACTTTACACGATGATGCAAAGTCCGTAAGAATGCATAGCGGTTGCGAAGCATCAAGTCACTAAGGAGTGGTTTTGCATGGTTTGATGCCTGTAGCAGGAAGCCGAAGGCTGAACTGTTACCAATTTTAAAGGTCTTTCTTTTTGGAATGACTTCCAAATAATAGCAGAGTCAATAAGGATATAATTGTATTGTAACATATCCTAGGACCAAAAATAAATAATTTCAAAATTTTTTAGAAAAATATATATAATTGTCGTAAGTTATGATAGAATAGAATTTAATAACTACATTCACACATGATATCTATGAATAATAATAAGACAAATGTGGTGTGGATTGTAGAAACAAACAATTGGTTCTATCGTATTTATAATCAATAGATTATTTATATAAGCGGGAGGGTAAGATATGAGTAAATTTATGGTAGCGGGGTTTGTACAGATGGAGACAATCGTGAAGGTTGATGGTTTTCCATTGTCTTATAAACAGTTTGAGAGTATACCAGATATCATTAATACCAGCATTGGCGGGGCTGGATTCAATGAAGCGATGGCCCTTAAATGGCTTGGAAATGATGTGGATTTTATGAGTATGGTATCAAGGCATATGTCAAACGCACAGATAGAAGCTTATCTTAAGATAAATGAAGTAGACCTAAGTACAGAATATGTACTTCCGCTCTTAGATGGAATGCCAACGTCTGTCATTTTATACAGCAAAGGAAAAAAACAGACGTTTGAGGATGTCAAAGATATCCGACATGTAGACTATGACGTAAAACTGCTTGAAAGTCATATCCAAGATAAAGATATGGTTCTGATATCAAATTGTAATTTCTGCCGCCCGATTATTGCGCTTGCAAAAAAATATAATAAGCCATTGGCACTGAACGTCAGAAGCATGAGAGCAGAGAAGATTGTGAATAAGGAGGATTTTCTCAAGGCAGCAGATATTTTGTATATCAGTGATGATGATATTGAGGAAGATCCATATGACTGCATTAAGAGCTGCAAAGAAAAGTATGATCCAGAAATTGTTATTATGGGTGTAGGCGAGAATGGTGTTATTATTTATACTAGAGAAGATAACAGCTTTATAGATTATAAGCCTGTTCAGACAAATGAGATTGTGAATACAATTGGAGCAGGAAATGCGCTGTTTTCATCATTTTTGCACTATTATGTAAAGACAAAGAATCCAAGAGAAGCGATCAAGAATGCATTGTTGTTTGCCTCTTACAAGATTGGATTTGTTGGTACTTCCAATGGATTTATGACAGAGGAACAAATCCAGCATTGGAAGAAGCTGATATGGGGATAATTTGGTTTTTAACAATATGATAAAAAGCGTGTATATAAATGGATAGTTTATTCATTTATATACACGCTTTTGTAATGCATTAGAAAATTAAGAGCAGGGACTGACAGCAATTGGCTGTGTAGATTGGCTGCAAAGCCTGATTCTTGACGGCATTGTAGCAGGAGTAGGCGCTGTGATTTGTACCACAGATGTTGATATTATTTGCATTTCTGGCATTTTTGGAAGCTTGTGGATATATGGCGTGAATAGTATTTATTACGCTTGCAGTATTGACAACAATTGTTTCTATGATTGTTCCCAGCATGGTTCGTGATAAGAAAAAAGGAAGATCGCTGCAATGCGGCGGTGACTGCAGCAAATGCGGCGGACATTGCCACTAAAGTTTATTAAGCGAGCTAATGATTCAGAATAAATTTTTAGGCAAGTAATTAGTAAAGTTTATAAGTGGTCAGTACACGGAAATGGGCGGGTATCTTTGTGATACCTGATTTTTTCAATTGCACGTTTTTTACAGTTTACTTGGAACTGTTACGAACTGTTACAAAGGTACAGCAAAATCCATTGAAAAGTGTTTACAAATATTGTATACTAGAAATAATAGATTTTATTTCGAATAATTTCGGGAATATCTAGTAAAAGGTTAAAAATGGGGGAGAATTGAAAAATGAACATAAGGCGGGCCAAAGAACAAGATATGGGGGGAATCAATAATCTGCTTTGTCAGGTTCTAATGATACACCACAAGGGCAGACCAGATCTCTTTAAAGAGGATACAAAAAAATATACAGATGATGAACTTCGCAAGCTTATTCATGATGACACAAAACCGATTTTTGTATGTGTAAATGAGAATGAAGAAGTCCTAGGCTATGCATTTTGTATATTTCAGCAACATATGAATGATAATATTCTGACAGATATCAGAACATTGTATATTGATGATTTATGTGTTGACCAGAGCAGACGCGGACAGCATATCGGGAAACGCTTGTATGAGTATGTGGTGCAGTTTGCTAGAGAGCAAAAATGTTATAATATAACATTAAATGTATGGGCATGCAATGAAAGTGCACAGAAATTTTATGAGAGCTGTGGACTTGTCCCACAAAAGGTTGGAATGGAAACAATTTTGCACTGTTGACTTTCTACAGATTCAATGTATAATAAAAAAGGTATTTTGTAATTTGTTGTAAAAGGGTAGAAAGCATTCGTACCAAAATTTACATATAGTTTGATATGGATGAATGATTTAAGAGAAATAACTATGATAAAGAACGCAAAAAAATTTTTATTAATAGGATTTTCGGTTTTGGCGATTGTATGTGTTGCGATGGTTTCCATTGCATCTGCAATAATAGCCGGAAAAAGTGATAATGCAATCAATAAAGTTGGCGCAATTTATATGTCTGCGATGGCAAAGCAGATGCAGGAGAAATTTGATACAGTAGTAAATCTGCGAACGATGGAATTAAAAGGGATTGTAGAAAGACATCCACCTGAGACTATGGAATATGGGCAGGATATGATCGAACAGTTAGGATTCAGCGTCCAAGTGCGTAGTTTTGTCTACTTAGGACTTTATACCAGTGATGGTTATGGCGAAACAATTTATGGAACGCCTGTGGAATATGACAATGAAGAGACTTTTTTTAGGGTGTTGAATGACAGCAGTTTGCGTGTATTTGCAGGGGTCAGTTCAGAAGGAGAAAAGCTGCTGTGTCTGCTAGTTGACGCTAATTATCCTATGAGTGACGGAAGAACAAGTTCCGTTATGGTAGGCGCAATTCCTATGGATTATCTGAAAAATGTTCTTTCTTTAGATGAAAAAGATTCACTGATGTATTCTTATATTATTCGTAGAGATGGTACTTATGTTGTCCGGACAAGGAAAGAAGACAGCTATTTTAATTTTTTTACAGAGAGTTTTTCAGAATACAATGGAAAGACTGCAGAAGAGTACGCTGCAGAGCTGCAAAATGCTATCAACACAAATACAGATTATGAAACGACGGTCCAAGTAAACGGCCAAACTTTATATTTATTATGTACACATTTGCCAGATTCAGAATGGTACTTGATTTCTGTGATGCCGTTTGGAACACTCGATAAAATCATGAAGAACTTATCGGTAGAGCGTCAAGTAATTACTTTGATTTTGTGTATTACGGTACTAATAGGTGTTCTTATTATATTTATTTTATATTATAGGCTGTCACAGCAGCAGATGTTTGAGTTGGATCAGGCAAGAAGAGAAGCTGCCAAAGCCAATAAGGCAAAGAGTGAGTTCCTTTCCAGCATGAGCCATGATATTCGTACCCCGATGAACGGAATTGTGGGAATGACAGCTATCGCAATGGCGAATATTGATAATACAGAGCGCGTGAAGGACTGTCTGGAAAAAATAACGCTTTCAAGCAGGCATTTGTTAGGATTGATTAATGACGTATTGGATATGTCTAAGATTGAGAGTGGAAAGCTTTCTCTCAATATGAGTCTGTTGTCTTTAAGCAAGGCAATGGACAGTATTGTGAATATTGTACAGCCACAAGTAAAAGAAAGGCAGCAGCATTTTGATATTTTTATTCAAAAGATTCAGTCAGAAGAGGTATATTGTGACAGTGTTCGATTGAATCAAGTGCTGATTAATCTTTTGTCAAATGCTTTAAAATTTACACCAGAAGGCGGTGTTATCAATGTTTTTCTGGATCAGGAAGATTCTCCAAAAGGAGATAATTATGTAAGATGTCATTTTCGGGTCAAAGATAATGGCGTTGGAATGACAGAGGAGTTTCAGAAAAAAATCTTTGATACATTTACGCGTGAAGAAAAAGCGCAGATTGATAAGATTGAAGGCACAGGGCTTGGTATGGCGATTACCAAGGCAATTGTAGATACCATGAATGGTACAATAGAAGTGAAGAGCGCACCTGGAAAAGGAAGTGAATTCCATATTGTCCTTGATTTGGAAAAGGCAGATACCAAAGAGGCAGATATGATATTACCTCCTTGGAAAATGCTGGTAGTAGATAACAATGAGGATTTGTGTTTGAGCGCCGTTTCTTCCTTAAAAGAAATTGGGATTGATGCACAGTGGGCCAGTGATGGAAAAACTGCTGTAGAGATGGTTAAAAAGTGTCATGAGGAAAACAATGACTATGAAGTGGTACTTTTGGACTGGAAAATGCCAGGAATGGACGGATTGCATACAGCACGTGAGATGAGGAAACATTTAGGCGACAAAGTACCAATTTTAATCATATCGGCATATGATTGGAGCGAAATAGAACAGGAAGCCAAAGAAGCAGGCATCCAGGGATTTATTTCCAAACCATTGTTTAAGTCCAATTTATTTTTGGGTCTGAGCCAGCATGTGCTTAGAGAAACAGATGAAAAATCAGAGGATGAAGTTCATTTACAGTGCTTTTCGGGAAAACATGTTCTGTTGTCAGAAGATAATGATTTGAACTGGGAAATTGCAGAAGAGCTTTTGTCAGAAGCCGGATTTGAATTGGAGCGTGCGGAGAATGGGCAGATTTGTGTTGAAATGTTTGAGCAATCGCCAGTGGGCTTCTATGATGTAATATTGATGGACATTCGAATGCCGATTATGAATGGATATGATGCAGCAAAGACAATCCGTGCATTAGATCGTAAAGATGCCAATATTCCGATTATTGCAATGACTGCAGATGCTTTTTCAGACGATATACAGCATTGCCTTGACTGCGGAATGAATGAACATGTGGCGAAACCAATTGATGTGGATAGGCTTTCGCAGATTTTAAAGAAATATATATAAAAAACCGAATAGGTGGACTTAGGGTGGTAACACGAAACAAACAGCTCTCGTCCTGAAAAGAAATGAGAAAAATATTAAGATGTGGCTGCCACCTGCAATCACTTAAGAATTTAGTTGTCTGTATAAAGAATGAAAAAAGTTATAAAAAATTCTCCTTAGCTGGGTATGGTTTGCATTCAAACGGGTTACGCTATACCATACCGAAAATTTTAAGGAGGATTTTTTTATGTCATTAATTCATCAGGAAATTGTAGATTTTAAGGTTCAGGCATTTGTAAAAAATGAATTTCAAGAGATAACAAAGAAAGATGTTCTTGGAAAGTGGAGTGTATTCTTTTTCTATCCGGCCGATTTTACCTTTGTGTGTCCGACAGAGCTTGAGGATTTGGCGAACAAATATGAAGATTTTAAGAAGATAGGCTGTGAGATCTACAGCGTATCCTGTGATACACATTTTGTTCATAAAGCATGGCATGATGTATCCAAAACAATTCAGAAAATTCAATATCCAATGCTTGCAGACCCTACGGCAGTCCTTGCCAGAGGCTTTGATGTGATGATTGAGGAGGACGGTATTGCAGAGAGAGGAAGCTTTATTGTGAATCCAGAAGGCAAGATTGTGGCTTATGAAGTTATCGCGGGCAATGTAGGACGAAATGCAGAGGAGCTGTTTCGCCGTGTACAGGCATCGCAGTTTGTCGCAGAGCACGGCGATCAGGTATGCCCTGCAAAATGGCAGCCAGGAGCTGAGACATTAAAGCCAAGTCTTGATTTAGTAGGGCTGTTATAGGTGGGCAGATGGAAACACAGGAGAGACTATATGATGTGATTGTGGTAGGCGCGGGGCCAGCGGGCCTGTCTGCCGCAATCTATGCAGCAAGAGCAAAATATAAAGTGCTTGTACTGGACAAAAGCGGCATTGGCGGACAGATTAGCATAACCTCTGAGATTGTCAATTATCCCGGCGTAGAACAGTCAGGAGGAAAAGAGCTGACAGAGCATATGCGTGTGCAAGCGGAAGGATTTGGGGCAGAATTTGCCATAGCAGAAGTATTGGATATGGAGCTGCAAAAAGATATTAAACTACTTCGCACTACAAAAGGAGAGTATGAAGCGCTTGGTGTGATACTTGCGCCAGGTGCAAATCCCAGAAAGCTTGGATTTAAGGGAGAAAAAGAATTTCAAGGAAGAGGCGTGGCATATTGTGCCACCTGTGATGGAGAATTTTTTACAGGAAAGGAAGTTTTTATCATTGGTGGAGGATTTGCGGCAGTAGAAGAGGGTATTTTTCTAACGAAATATGCCAAAAAAGTGACCATGGTAGTACGGGAACCTGACTTTACGTGTGCAAAAACCGTGTCCGACAAATTAAAGGATTATGATAATATTGAAACCATTTTTGAGACAGAAATCATAGAGGCAGGCGGTGAACAGGCACTAAAGTATGCTGTCTTTCAAAACAATGTCACAGGAAAACAGTGGCGTTATGATGCACCCCAGGACAGTACATTTGGAATTTTTGTGTTTGCAGGATATGTGCCCAATACGGAGTGGATACCAGAATGCATAGAGCGCAATGAGCAAAGATATCTGGTGACAGATATCAACAGACAAACTAATATTCCAGGTGTATTTGCAGCAGGTGATGTATGTGTCAAAAACTTAAGGCAGGTGGTGACAGCCGTTGCAGATGGAGCGATTGCAGCAACATCCCTAGAACGTATTGTGTCAGATATTCATGCAAGGCGAAAAATTCCAGACTTGTATCAAGAACCTGCAAAAAAGACGAAAGGACAGGAACAGGGAGTTTCTGACAGAAAGGATTATTTTACAAAGGGAGAAGGCTTTATCAGCAATGAAATCCGTCAGCAGTTAGAGAGTGTTTTTTCAAAATTTGCATCTTCTGTTGCAGTAAGAGCGTGGCTTGATGAAAGTTCTCTTTCTGGAGAAATCCGCGGATTTTTAAATGAATTTACAGGGATTACCGACAAAGTGACATGGGCAGAAGCGTCAAAAACAGAGGCTGCGTCTGATATTAGAGTGCCTGCGATTGAGATATTGGATCAGAATGGGAAAAGCAGTGGAATCTATTTTCATGGTGTGCCAGGAGGGCATGAATTCAATTCTTTTGTTATTGCATTGTATAATGTGGCAGGGCCGGGACAGGAGCTGGATAATCAGACAAGTGCGAAAATAAAAGCGCTTTCGGCAGATAAAAATATTAAGATTTTGGTTTCATTAACTTGCACAATGTGTCCGGAATCGGTCATGGCGGCACAGAAAATTGCTGCGGATTCGGCGCATGTTAGTGCAGAAATGTTTGACTTGCCGCATTTTCCGGATTTAAAAGAGAAATACAATGTTATGAGTGTGCCCTGTATGATAATTAATGATGAGAAAGTAATTTTTGGCAAGAAAAATGTGGAAGAATTGCTGGAAATACTATAGTTGTTTTATAATATCAAGAAATAAATCCTGAAAAAAATTTTTTTTTCGGGATTTTTTCTTGACAAATAAGTGAATATATGATTAAATGTTCATATAATAAAACAAAACACCGTATCCTCTAACATTTGAGAAAGGAAGTGACCGTGTGAAAGATACAAGAAACACAACAGAAACAATGCAGGATTTAGCATCAGTATTTAAAATATTTGGGGATTTCACCAGACTCACAATTCTTTCATTGCTTATGGATCAGGAAGAGATGTGTGTGGGCGATATTGCCGAGCGGCTAAATATGACACAGTCAGGGGTAAGTCATCAGTTGGCGCTTCTGAAACAAAGTAAGCTTGTGAAAACCAAACGTGATGGCAAGAGTATTTATTATTCTATCGCGGATGAGCATGTGTCAGAGATAATCCGTATCGGTATGGAACATGTATTGGAAGATTAAAGGAAAGGAAGAATTAACATGAAAAAGACTTACAAGATTGAAGTAGACTGCGCCGCATGTGCAGCAAAGATGGAGGAAGCAGCAAAGAAAACAGAAGGAGTGAAAGAGGCAACGGTTGCATTTATGCCGCAGAAGATGAAAATCGAGTTTGAAGAAGGTGCTGACGAGGCATCCGTTATGGCAGAAGTGGTAAAAAATTGCAAAAAAGTAGAATCAGACTGTGAGATCTTTTGCTGAGAAATCAGAACAGAGTGGCGCTGCAAACGGATGCAGAAGCCACTTTGTAATATTTTAATAGCGTTGTGTAGGAAAAAGGGTGTGAGAAAATGAGTAAAAAGCAAAAGAAAGTATTAAGCAGAATCCTTGTCTCAGCAGTTTTGGTACTTCTATTTTGTTTGATTCCAGTAGAAAACCAATATTTAAAATTTGCGCTTTTTCTGATTCCATATTTGATTATTGGATATGATATCTTGAGAAAAGCAGTTCTTGGAATTGTAAATGGGCAAGTATTTGACGAAAATTTTTTGATGGCGCTTGCCACCGTAGGCGCTATTATACTTGGAGAGTATATAGAAGGTACAGCAGTAATGCTTTTTTATCAAATCGGAGAGCTTTTTCAGAGCTATGCAGTTGGCAAAAGCCGCAGAAATATATCAGCACTGATGGATATTCGCCCAGATTATGCAAACATTGAAATAGATGGTGAACTGGAACAGGTTGACCCCGACGATGTTGAAATAGGAACGGTTATTGTGGTACAGCCTGGAGAAAAAGTGCCAATAGATGGGGTAATCATAAGCGGAAATTCAACATTAAACACAAGTGCACTTACTGGAGAGAGTCTTCCAAGAGAGGTTATAGAAGGCGATGCGGTTATTAGCGGATGCGTCAATTTGTCAGGACTGCTGCGTATAGAGACAACAAAAGTATTTGGAGAATCCACTGTATCTAAAATATTGGATTTGGTAGAGAATTCCAGTATGAAGAAGTCAAAATCAGAGAATTTTATTACCAGATTTGCAAGATATTATACGCCGGCAGTTTGCATTGGTGCATTGGTACTTGCTATTTTACCCCCTATTATCAATCTTTTGATAGGAAATCCGGCAGACTGGTCCCAGTGGATTATCAGAGCGCTTACAACACTTGTGATTAGTTGTCCATGCGCGCTTGTGATATCGATACCATTAAGCTTTTTTGGCGGTATTGGCGGTGCTTCTTCCAAAGGAGTGCTCGTAAAAGGATCGAATTACCTAGAAGCGCTTTCACAAACCAAATATGTCGTATGCGATAAGACAGGGACACTAACAAAAGGCGTGTTTGAGGTGACGCATGTAGAAGCAGAAACATGGTTATCTAATGAGGAACTTCTTGAGACAGCGGCATATGCGGAGAGTTATTCGAATCACCCGATTAGCAGAAGTTTGAAAGAAGCCTATGGAAAACCAATTGACACATCGAGGGTGTCTGAGGTGGAAGAGCGCAGCGGACATGGGGTATCGGCTGTCATTGATGGGAAAAAGGTATCGGCAGGAAATACGAAACTCATGAAAATGCTGGGGATATCTTATGCGGCACCACAAAAAATAGGAACTGAGGTTCATGTGGCAATCGACGGAAATTATGCAGGGTATATTCTGATTTCGGATATTGTGAAGCCAAATGCAAAATCTGCCATAGCAGGGTTGAAGGCGGCAGGTGTTAAGCAGGTGGTAATGCTGACAGGAGATACGAAACCGGTAGCAGAAGCAGTAGCGTCAGAACTTGGCGTGGACGTGGTGAAAAGTGAGCTGCTGCCAGCGGATAAGGTCACAGAAGTAGAATATCTTTTGACAGCAAAAGGGACAAAGGAGAAGCTTGCTTTTGTGGGCGATGGGATTAATGATGCGCCAGTACTTTCCAGAGCGGATCTTGGGATAGCAATGGGGGCGCTTGGATCAGATGCAGCAATAGAAGCGGCTGACATTGTATTGATGGATGATGACCCGGCTAAAATAGCGACTGCAATAAATATATCAAGAAAAACGCTTCGCATTGTACATCAAAATATTGTGTTTGCACTTGTGATAAAATTTGCATGTCTCGGACTTGGGGCAATTGGTTTTGTCAATATGTGGTGGGCAATTTTTGCTGATGTCGGAGTGATGATTATTGCTGTATTAAATGCAACAAGGGCACTGAAATATAATGAAAAGTAAAAGAGGAGCAAAATGCAATGAGAAACGCGAGCAGTATAGAAATTCCTGCAATTTTGAAGGTTGGAAAAGGAGCGCTTGACAATATAGGAAGTTATTTGAAAGAAGCATCATTTTGTCAGGTTATTATTTACTTCGGAAACGGGTTAATTGATTTGTTTGGGACGAAGGTTATGGAATCTTTGAAAGCAGAAGGAATCCATGTTCTTGAATATCGGGAGATTGATACTGTTGTGATAGACGACATTATTTCCATGGCTTTTTCGATACCAAACCAAACGCAGGCAGTCATTGCCGTTGGCGGCGGAAAGGTGATTGACGCTGGAAAGTACGCAGCTTTCTTGAAAAATTTACCATTTATCAGTGTGCCGACTTCAAGTTCGAGCGATGGGTTTTCAAGCGCCAGTGCGTCACTGATTGTAGAAAACAGGAGAAATTCTGTGCCAGCAAGACTTGCTTATGGCATTATTGTGGATACTGAGATAATTCGCACTGCACCAGAACGGTTTATTTATTCTGGTATTGGTGATATGCTGTCCAAGATTACAGCAGTTTATGACTGGATTTATGAAGCAGAGCATGGAGCTGCACAAGTCAATGATTTTGCGGTTATGATTGCTAAGAAAGCAGTGAATAGTTTTGTGCGGACTCCTTATCAGAGCATAAAGGACGAACTTTTTTTGAAGGAATTGCTTGATTCGCTTTCTATGAGCGGAATAGCAAATGAAATTGCGGGAAGCAGTGCGCCAACAAGCGGCAGCGAGCATTTGATTTCTCATGCGCTGGATAAAATTTTGGAGAATCCGCAGCTTCATGGTATTCAGGTAGGGATTGCGACTTATATCATGAGCGTTGTGCAGGATCATCGGTATGTACGTATCAACACAGTGCTCACAGAGACTGGATTCTGGAAATATGCAGAGACATTGGCTATGAAAAAGGAAGACTTTTGCAAGGCAGTTGATATGGCGCCGTCAATCAAGCCGCACAGGCATACGTATCTTCACGAGGAGAAGTACCGGGAAGCTGCCAAACGCATCATCATGGAAGATGCTATATTAAATAAGGTATTAGTAGAAAATTGAGTGGTTAGCGCACTCAATTTTTTTATGCACACGGGCGTCCAAAGAAAATTGCGAATATATACTATATAAAAACAAAAAGCGCATTTTTTTGACACTGTTTTGCACAAATGCAATAAACATTTGTTTAACTTTAATTGCGTGTTCGGGTTAGACAATAGATTGAGTTAATAGTAAAATAGTAATAGTTGTTTGACCTTCCGACAAGGTAGTGTCAAGTAATCTATGAAAAAACTGAGTCTAAAAAATAGGCTTATAGA
>CAJUKA010000062.1 GCA_910586585.1 uncultured Lachnospiraceae bacterium | reverse complement strand
GACAATCAGTAATAACAGCTTTACCATGCCCGCCGCAAATGTGACTGTCAAAGCGGTATTTGAAAGGAACAGCAACGGCGGCGGAAACTCTGGCGGTTCCAGCAGCGGGGGAGGTTCCTCGTCCGGCGGCGGTTCTTCCAGCGGTGACAATGGTTCGTCCGGCGGCGGCTCCACGATTGTAGCGCGTCCCGACGAAACCAAGCCGGACACTCCTACCACCAGCCAGACCAAACCGGCAACACCGGATAAAAACGGGAATGTGGCGGTGGATAACGGCACTGTCCAGTCTGCCATCAACACGGCAAAGAACGACGCCAAAAAGAACGGCAATACCGCAAACGGCGTGGCGGTTGTCATTCCTGTCACGCCAAAAGAAGGACAGAACTCTTTTAACGTAACTATTAACGCCCAAACCCTGAACACCCTCGTCCGCGAAAAGGTGAAGCGGCTGGAAATCAACATTGAGGGCGTGGTTGTTGGAGGAATGGACACAAAACTGCTGAAATGGCTGGATACCCTATCGGCAAACGGGGACGTTATTTTCCGGGTAAAGAAAACAGACCCGTCCGGTTTATCCAAAGAAGCCAAAGCTGCCATCGGCACAAGGCCGGTCTATGACCTGTCGCTGGTGTATCTCTCCGGCGGGAAAGAAACGCCGATTACCGATTTTGACGGCCACACCATCGCTGTCCGTCTGCCTTATGCTCCGGCAAAGGACGAAAAGACCGGAAATCTCTATGCGGTCTATGTAGATGGCAAGGGCAAGGTGGAATGGCTGACAAAATCCAGCTATGACCCTGACCTGGGTACGGTTGTTTTTGAAACCGGGCATTTCAGCATCTACGGCATAGGCTACAAGAACCCTGCCCCGGTCTTTACAGACATTAAGAACCACTGGGCTGAGGATAACATCATCTTCGTAGCCAGCCGGGGGCTGCTCGCTGGTACTGGAAACAACCAATTCAGCCCCGACACCGGCATGACGCGGGGAATGTTCGTCACCGCCCTGGGGCGGCTGGCAGGCATTGACCCGGACAGCTACAAAACCGGGAAATTCACCGATGTGAAAGCAGACGCCTACTACGCCCCTTATGTGAACTGGGCGGCAGAAAAAGGCATTGTAAACGGCACCTCCGCCACCACCTTTTCCCCGGACACCAATATCACCAGGGAACAGATGGCGGTCATTATGGCAAATTACGCGAAAAAGCTGGGCTATGACCTGCCGGTTGCCCATGATGCTGTGACCTTTGCGGACAACGCGCAGATCAGCGGCTGGGCGGCAAAGGAAGTCAAAGCCATGCAGCAGGCGGGCATCCTGGCGGGGAAAGGCGGCAACCGCTTTGACCCGAAAGGAACCGCCACCCGCGCCGAGGTCGCTACCGTCCTGCGGCGGTTTGTGGAGATTGTCATTGACCCGCAGACCGCCCAGGGCTGGATGCAGAACCACAGCGGCTCCTGGCAATATCTGAAAAACGGCAAGCCTGCCACCGGCTGGCTGCAAGACGATAAAAAATGGTACTGGCTGGACAGTAACGGCTGGATGTTTACTGGCGGCTGGAAACAGATTGACGGTAAATGGTACTATTTCTATTCGGACGGTTCAATGGCGGTCAATACCACCATTGACGGTTACACCATCGGCCCGGACGGGGCCAGAAAATAGGACGGGAAAGGAGCGGCATCAGCCTTGGAGATTCCTGAAGCGATACAACCGAATACCGCCCAGAGGTAATTAGGTGCCGCAATCCCGGCTGACCCAATCCTTCTTTGTCGCATAGCGGTTAATTTTATGGAGGCCGTCTATGCGTAAACGTCCCTTTTGATCTATCTCTGCCCTTATGGGGCAGAGGCTTGAATAACAGAATAACCGATACGTTCAGGGCGCAGATGATGCAACAATCATCTGCGCCCTGTTTTTGTCTGCCCTTTTTCGGCAAAAAGAAGGGATATTCTGGCAAAAAAGACAAAAAGCGCACTGTATGGGGAAAGAGAAACGACAAACCTCCCCCTGCCCCGCGCTTTTTCTAGGGATGAGTTTAAGAGTAGCTTGCCGACAATTGAAGAGATAGAAAATGAGTTGTCAGAGTAAATAAATCTATAATCTAAAGAGTATTGATAAGAAATAATGCTTAAGATAAAATTTTTAAAAGCGCTCAATAGAGACAGTATAATTATTTCATATGGGGAAGAAAAAACATATAATATACTGATTGATAGTGGATGTGGCAAGCTGTGTTATTGTCAATTATGCATGTATATTGAGGAAATGAAGAAAGAAAAAATATAATTGATTTAGTTGTGCTGACCCATATTGATTTAGACCATATAGAAGGCATTTTATGTTTGTTTTACAAAAGGAATTTGATTTTTCTATTATAAAAGAAATGTGGTTCAATTTTGGAGAAGGGTTGCAAAATTCCTTAAAAATAGAGGGGATAAATAAAGAGATTAATTTGTATTTCATTGTTTCTACACATAACGAGCAGTTCTATAATCTGTTGAAAGTTAAAATGGATGAAAGGTATTACTCATCTAAATTTATTGTGTTGAGTAGTGCAGGGATTATTGAGCAGTAGGTTATGCTGAAATTTATCTTTTAGGATAAGGTCTTAATAGAAGTATAATTTGGATATTGCGATTTATGAGAAAGGGTGCATTTTCAAGTCACGGGATTTCGGATAATATTAAGAATGAAAAACAGCAGATTTGCACACCCTATCATGTGCCTTTCCGCTGTTTTTTCTTTCCGTTTTGTTTGTACTAAACTTTGGTCCTTCTTATGGTTTGAATCAGACAGAAAAGAGTTCATGATCTTCTGCATAGAGTTCAATGATACGCTGGATTCGTTCAGTCGGTGTTATCACATGTTCCATAGACAGATCATGATTTAAAAAATCAATAATAGAAGCAAGGAATTTACTCATATCTGCTTCCAGATAATATGGTTTTGTGAGCAGTTCAGGCGGACGATAATTTAAGTTTGTCGTGATAACCCTGTCAAAAACGCCTTCTTCATAAGCCTGGTCAAAAGCATCAAGACCATTGGTAAACAGACCAAACGTTGTGCAGATAAATACGCGCTTGGCTTTCATCGCTTTGAGTTGTCTTGAAGTGTCAATCATACTATCACCGGAAGAAATCATATCATCAATAATAATAATATCTTTTCCTTCAATATTATTTCCAAGAAATTCATGGGCGACAATAGGATTCTTTCCATTGATGATGGTAGAATAGTCACGCCGTTTATAGAACATACCAGTATCGGCGCCAATAACACTTGAAAAATAAATTGCTCTGTCAAGTGCACCTTCATCTGGTGAAATAACAATAATATGATCTTTGTCAATAACCAAATCACTTTCAGCGTGCAAAAGTGCTCTTGTAAACTGATAATGTGCAGTAAAGTTATCAAAACCGCTTAAAGGAGCAGCGTTTTGGATTCTGGGATCGTGCGCATCAAAGGTAATAAAGTTTTCCACACCCATCTTTGTAAGTTCTTCAAATGCATATGCACAGTCAAGGGATTCACGCCCCGTTCGTCTGTGCTGTCTGCCTTCATACAAAAATGGCATAATAACATTGATGCGGTGTGCTTTTCCATTTGTTGCGGCAATAACACGCTTCAAATCCTGATAGTGATCATCAGGAGACATATGGTTTGTATAACCATTCATTGTATAGGTGAGACTGTGGTTGCATACATCTGTCAGAATAAATAAATCCTTTCCGCGTACTGTTTCTTCAAGAACAGCTTTTCCCTCGCCGCTGTTGAATCGGGGAACAGAAAATTTGAAGAGATAATCTTTTTCTACATATCCCTGAAAAGCAGGATCGTTATGATATACATTGTTTACATTATTGCGAAAACCAACAAGATAGTTATTTACCTTGCTGCCAAGTTCTGTGGCACTGTTTAAAACCAATAACTTTAATGGAGCTACGGGCATAGCATTTTTTAAATCATTTGAATAAGTCATGTGCATTGATTCCTTTCATATGTACTCCTATTTAATATTTTATAACATTCTAGTAGTGACACGTCAAGAAATTTCTAGTATATTAAA
Organism: uncultured Lachnospiraceae bacterium; assembly: GCA_910586585.1. GTDB lineage: Bacteria > Bacillota > Clostridia > Lachnospirales > Lachnospiraceae > COE1. The sequence continues at coordinate 20,907 of CAJUKA010000062.1, read as the reverse complement.
TAATAGTAGTAAATGCTTGGTTAATGGAACAGAGTGGACAGCAACAACGCTTGTATTGTAAAAAGGAACAAATTGATTATGAAAAAAGAACACTTACACATTGTGGGAAGCGTGATACCTGGCAGCATTGCAGAGGAACTTGGAATGGAAGCAGGTGATGCAATTGCTGCAATCAATGGAAATGAAATAAAGGATATATTTGATTATCAGTATTATACACAAGAAGAATATATCGAAGTATTAATCAGAAAACCGTCTGGTGAGGAATGGCTGCTGGAAATAGAGAAAGAATATGATGAAGATTTGGGGATTGTATTTGAGAATGGCTTAATGGATGAGTATCGTTCTTGCCATAATCACTGTATTTTTTGTTTTATAGACCAAATGCCAAAAGGAATGAGAGAGACGCTCTATTTTAAAGATGATGACACACGGCTTTCTTTTTTGCAGGGAAATTATGTGACACTAACCAATCTGTCAGACGAGGATATTGACAGGATTATTCGATACAATTTGTCACCGATAAATGTTTCCTTCCAGACAACAAATCCTGAACTTCGCTGCAAAATGCTCAATAACCGTTTTGCGGGGGAAGCGCTCGAAAAAGCTTGGAGGCTTGCCGATGCTGGGATTACTATGAATGGACAGATTGTGTTGTGCAAGGGTATCAATGATGGTGACGAACTGGAAAGAAGTATCCGCGATTTGGCAAATTATCTGCCGAACCTTGAGAGTGTGTCGGTGGTTCCAGTAGGATTGTCAAAATACCGTGAGGGTTTGTACCCATTAGAACCATTTACACAGCAGGACGCAAAGGAAGTGCTTTCGATTATTCATAAGTGGCAGGACAAGCTGTATCCGGAATATGGGCTGCATTTTATTCATGCAAGTGATGAATGGTATATTCTTGCAGGGGAAACGCTGCCAGAAGAAGCGCGGTACGATGGATATTTGCAGCTTGAAAATGGAGTTGGAATGCTGCGGCTTTTGATAGAAGAGTTTGGAGAAGCATTAGATGCGCTGCATCAAAATAAAAAAGTACAAATTCCAAAAAAGAAGCTTTCGATTGCCACTGGAAAACTAGCTTTTCCATTTATAGAAGATATGGCAAAACAGGTTATGGCGCAATATCCACAGCTTCAAATTCACACCTATGCGATACGAAATGATTTTTTTGGAGAGATGATAACCGTTTCGGGACTGCTGACAGGTCAGGATTTGTCAGCACAACTAAAAAATCAGGACCTTGGTGAAAAACTATTGCTTCCCCAGAATGTTTTAAAAAGTGGAGAAGCGGTATTTCTTGATGATATGACGCTTGAGGCACTTGAAAAGGCTTTACAAGTTCCGATAGATATTGTAAAATCAAGCGGGCAGGATTTACTTGATGCAATTGTGTTTTAATTGGAAATGGAGATATAATAGATATGGAAAAAAGAAGCAAGAAACCCATAGTGGCGATTGTAGGACGGCCAAATGTCGGCAAATCAACACTGTTCAATGCGCTTGCAGGGGATAAGATTTCTATTGTGAAAGATACGCCGGGAATTACCAGAGATCGTATTTATGCAGATGTTAGCTGGCTGGACTGGAATTTTACTATGATTGACACAGGTGGTATTGAGCCAGACAGCAAGGATATTATTTTGTCGCAGATGCGGGAACAAGCGCAGATTGCAATTGATACAGCAGACGTAATTTTATTTCTTGTCGATGTGAAGCAGGGACTTGTGGATGCCGATGCGAAAGTAGCGGATATGCTTCGCAGAAGCCGCAAGCCAGTAATTCTTGTGGTCAACAAGGTAGACAGCTTTGCGAAGTATGAGGCAGATGTCTATGAGTTTTATAATCTAGGTATTGGTGAACCGTATGCGATTTCATCGGTCAATAAGCTTGGACTTGGAGAAATGCTTGATGCGGTTGTGGATTTGTTTGACAAAGAAGCGCTTTCAGAAGAGGAAGACGACAGGACAAGAGTGGCGATTGTCGGAAAACCCAATGTCGGGAAATCTTCTATTATCAATAAAATTGCCGGAGAAAACCGCGTGATTGTGTCAGACATTGCAGGGACAACAAGAGATGCAATTGATACAGAAATCGTTTATCACGATAAAGAATATGTGTTTATTGACACGGCAGGACTTCGCAGAAAAAATAAAGTCAAAGAGGAACTTGAACGGTTTATGATTATTCGTACTGTGAGTGCAGTGGAGCGTGCAGATGTAGTGATTCTTGTGATTGATGCAGTGGAAGGGGTCACAGAACAAGATGCCAAAATTGCTGGAATTGCTCATGATAGAGGAAAAGGAATCATCATAGCAGTTAACAAGTGGGATGCCATAGAAAAAGATGACAAAACCATCTATCGCTTTACAGAAAAAGTTCGAAATATTCTTTCTTTTATGACTTATGCAGAGATTGTATTTATTTCAGCAGTGACAGGGCAGCGGTTAAACCGGCTTTTTGAGACGATTGACATGGTAATTCAGAATCAGTCGCTGCGCATATCAACAGGAGTGGTAAATGAAATTGTCACAGAGGCAGTAGCTTTGCAGCAGCCACCCTCTGACAAGGGGAAACGACTTAAGATTTATTATTCGACACAGGTAGGTGTGAGGCCGCCAACATTTGTTATTTTTGTCAATGACAAAGAATTGATGCATTTTTCATATACCCGCTATTTAGAGAATAAGATAAGAGAGGCATTTGGATTCCGGGGAACTTCGCTGAAATTTATTATCAGAGAACGAAACAATGAATAGAGAAGGTAGGAAAGGACAGATATAAAGATGATTCGGGTTGTATGTTTATTGATAGGTTATTTCTTTGGATGTTTCCAGACTTCTTATATTTATGGAAAATGCAAAGGGATTGATATTAGAAAATATGGAAGCGGCAATGCAGGGACAACCAATTCTCTCCGCGTACTTGGAAAAAAAGCAGGCGCTATAGTGTTGCTTGGCGATATTCTGAAGACAGGACTTGCTATGACACTTGTCAGATTTTTGTTTCGCGAGCAGTATGGTGATATTTTATATCTGCTTGCCCTCTATGCGGCAGCAGGTTCTATTTTGGGACATACGTTTCCGTTTTATTTGGGATTTAAAGGCGGAAAAGGGATTGCTTGTATGGCAGGGTTAGTGATTTTCTTTCATCCCTATATGCTTCTTCCACAGGCACTGATATTTTTCACGATTTTTTTTACAACACACTATGTATCTGTCGGCTCTTTGGTGGCAGAGCTTGTATTGATTGCGGAGATGGTTCTTTTTGGGCAGATGGGCGTATGGGGAATGGATCAGACTGCATTAAATGAACTTTATCTTGTCACAACGCTTCTGGCACTGCTGGCTTTTTGGGGGCATCGGGCAAATATTGACAGGCTGATTCACAAAAAAGAAAGAAAGACTTATCTGAATAAAAAGGAAGACAAATAAAAAGAAAGGCTAGAGGTGTAATAATGGCAAAAATAGGAATTATAGGAGCTGGGAGCTGGGGAATTGCTTTGTCAGCGCTTCTGCATCACAATGGACATGAAATTGCAGTATGGTCTGCTTTGAAAGACGAAATTGATATGCTCAAACAAGAGCATGAACACAAAAGCAAACTTCCAGGGGTCAAACTTGCCGACAGCATTGTATTTACAACAGAATTATCCGAAGCTATAGATGGAAAAGATGTTCTGGTGCTTGCGGTTCCCTCGCCCTTTACCAGGGAAACTGCTCATAATATGAAATCCTGTGTGGCAGATGGACAAATTGTAGTGAATGTTGCCAAGGGAATCGAAGAATCTACCATGATGACACTTTCACAGGTGATCGAGGAGGAATTGCCGCAGGCGGAAGTGGCAGTGTTGTCAGGGCCTTCACATGCTGAAGAGGTAGGAAGAGGCATCCCCACAACAATCGTGGTGGGAGCAAGGACAAAAGCGATTGCGGAATATATTCAAAATATTTTTATGAGTGATGTATTTAGAGTGTATACAAGTCCGGATGTGTTGGGGATAGAGCTTGGAGCGGCACTCAAAAATGTAGTTGCGCTCGCCGCTGGTATCGCGGACGGACTTGGTTATGGAGATAATACCAAGGCGGCTTTAATCACACGCGGTATCACAGAAATAGCAAGGCTTGGAATGGAAATGGGTGGCAAGTTTGAAACATTTTGTGGCCTTTCGGGGATTGGAGATTTGATTGTTACTTGTGCAAGTATGCACAGCCGAAACAGACGCGCTGGGATTTTGATCGGGCAGGGGAAAACAATGGAAGAGGCGATGAAAGAGGTAAATATGGTGGTTGAAGGCGTGTTTTCCGCCAAGGCTGCTATGAAGCTTGCGCAAAAATACCATGTAGAACTTCCGATTATAGAGCAGGTGAATGAGGTTTTATTCCAGGGAAAACCGGCTGCGGCAGCAGTGAAGGATTTAATGATTCGGGACAAGAAGATAGAGATTGCACATGATGCGCAATGGGAAGCATAAAAAGTACGAATATTTTATATAGAAAGGAAATACAAAATGGCAAATACGGAATTTAGCAGTACAAAAGATTATGTGGCGAGTGAGGAGCTTCTTTCAAGCGTTAATGTTGCAATTGCGCTCAAAAAACCGCTGCTGATCAAAGGAGAACCAGGAACTGGAAAAACAATGCTTGCGCAGGCAATAGCCAATTCACTTGGCAAGAGACTTATCATATGGAATGTTAAGTCAACAACAAAAGCACAGGACGGGTTATATATGTATGATACCATTCAAAGACTTTATGATGGGCAGTTTGGTGTGGAGGGCGTTGATGATATTGCCAAATACATCAAGCTTGGAAAGCTGGGCGAGGCATTTGAGAGTGATGAGCAGGTAGTGCTTCTTATTGATGAGATTGACAAAGCGGATCTTGAATTTCCAAATGACCTTTTGTGGGAGCTTGATCAGATGGAGTTTTATATTCATGAGACCAAACGTACTGTCACAGCAAAGCACAGACCGATTGTTATCATTACATCGAATGCAGAAAAAGAGCTTCCAGATGCATTTTTGAGAAGATGTATTTTTCACTATATTGATTTTCCAAATGCAGAATTGATGGAAGAAATCATAAAAACACATTACCCGGATGTTGAAGAAAATTTGATGAAAAATGCAATGAAGGTATTTTATGATATCCGTGCAATTCGGGATATTCGCAAAAAGCCAAGCACATCAGAATTAATTGACTGGATTAATGCACTGCAAATAGGAGGAATCTCTGCGGATACACTGCGGTCAAAACTTCCGTTTGTCGGTGTTGTGGTTAAAAAAGATGAGGACATGGAAACAGTGAAGCAGGAAATCCACTAGGCACTGCAAAGAGGTGAAATATGTTTTCAAAGTTTTTCTATACATTAAAGGAAAAAGGTCTTGATGTTTCATTAGGAGAGTGGCTTGATTTTCAGGAAGCGCTTGACAAAGGACTGTGCGAAAGTTCCCTGACACAGTTTTATTATGTTGCAAGGATGATTCTTGTAAAAAGTGAAACAGAATTTGACAAATTTGACATGGCATTTGAAGCGTGTTTTAAGGGTGTCAAAACAGAAACAGAAGTTGGAAAAAATATGCTTCGCTGGCTTGATAAGTCTGATATGATGGAGCTTGCGCATGAAGAGGCAAGAAATCATCTGAATCAGATCGAGGAAATTCAGGTGGATAAGGACGAAGTTGAGCAGACCTTTAAGCAGCGTCTGAAAGATCAGAATGAAGAACACAATGGAGGAAGTTTCTGGATTGGGACTATGGGAAAGACTTCGTTTGGCAATATGGGCGGCAATGTCGGCGGAGTGCGTGTCGGCGGTATGACAGGCTATCAGTCTGCTTTTTCTGTAATAGGTGCACGAAAGTACAAAGATTTCAGAGATGACAAGGTAATTGATAACCGACAGTTTCAGATGGCGCTCAGACGATTGAGACAGTTTTCCACAAAGCTTGATATTCCCAAAACAGAGCTTGATATTGATGCAACGATAGACAAGACGTGCAACAACGGCGGATATCTTCAGATAGAAATGATGAAGCCGCGCAAAAATGCAGTGAAACTTATGCTGCTTATGGATTCTGGCGGAACGATGATACCCTATACAAGGTTGATGAATGATTTGTTTCAGTCTGTAAATAAATCCAATCATTTTAAGGATGTCAAAGTTTACTATTTCCATAATTGTATTTATTCGAAGCTGTACAAGACTCCAGAATGTGAAAATGGCGACTGGATTGATACAGAGTGGCTGTTTCGAAATGCAGATAGTGATTATAAGGTTATTATTGTCGGCGACGCAGCGATGGCACCAGAGGAGCTGTATTCCACCACTGGAAATTACAGAGGGCCAAATGGCGGCCTATCAGGCTATGAGTGGCTTCATTTGGTGAAAAGACATTACAAAAAGGTGGTCTGGATGAATCCCAAAATGGCATCAGGCAGAGCGCCATGGCGTGAGGCGGAAACAGCAGTAAAGGAGATTTTTCCGATGTACAAACTTACCGTCAAGGGACTCAATGAGGCGATGGTTAATCTTATAGCAAATAAATAAAACAGGATAAAAAGAGCTTTAACTGATTCATGGACAGTTATAGTTCTTTTTTAATGCAAATATGCATAAGCTTAATTAGATTCAAATGTGAATTTTTAGAATGGTCCAAGAATGAAGGAACGGGAAAGGGGAAACTATGAGCCAGCTTGATGCAAGTCAGGAATTTAACCTATACAGAGATATTAGTCAACGTACCGGAGGAGAAATATATGTAGGAGTGGTAGGACCTGTCAGAACAGGAAAATCAACCTTTATTAAACGTTTTATGGATTTGATGGTGCTGCCTCATATCGAAAATGAGCATGAGCGGACACGCACACAAGACGAACTGCCTCAAAGCAGCGGCGGACGTACAATCACGACAACAGAACCCAAATTTATACCAAAGGAAGCAGCACAGATAGAGATTAGCGATGGTATAAACGTAAAAGTCAGGCTGATAGACTGTGTTGGGTATATGGTAGATGGCGCAGCGGGGCATATGGAGGAAGACGTTGAACGGATGGTGAAAACGCCTTGGTCCAAGGAAGAGATACCATTTACACAGGCAGCGGAAATTGGTACGCGCAAAGTGATTGAGGATCATTCTACGATTGGAATCGTGGTGACAACAGACGGAAGCTTTGGGGAAATTCCCCGCAGCGCTTACAAAGCGGCAGAAGAACAGACAATCACAGAACTCAAACAGCTAGGGAAACCTTTTGTCGTGCTTGTCAATACAACAAAGCCATACTCAGAAGAACCTAAAAATATTGCTTCAGAGCTAGAAAAGAAGTATCAAATCAAAGCGATCCCTGTCAATATCGAGCAGCTTAGAAGAGATGACATCACAATGATTCTCGAACAGGTTATGTATGAATTCCCTGTTTCTGTGATAGAATTTTATACGCCTAAGTGGATGGATATTATGGAAATAGACAATCCCATGAAAAAAGAAGTGATCGAAAAACTGCATGTTATTATGGATAAAGTATCGACGGTGAGAGATCTGGTAGAAAAAGATTTTTGTCAGCTGCTTGAAAATGACAGCGAGTATATCAAACGCTGCAAGCATGACAAAGTAAATATAGCAGATGGATCGGCTTCATTTTTGCTGGAAGGAGATACAAAGTATTACTATGAGCTTTTGAGTTCGATGACAGGCGAAAATATCTCAGGTGAATATCAGCTTATGCAATTGCTGTCAAGTCTTGCAGATATGAAACGAGAGTATAAAAAAGTACTCAATGCGCTAGAAAGTGTCAGACAGAAAGGATATGGGGTGGTGACGCCGGAGCGTGATGAAATTATGCTTGAAAATCCTACATTGATAAAGCATGGAAATAAATACGGCGTAAAAATAAAGGCGCAGAGTCCTTCTATTCATATGATCAAGGCAAATATTGAGACAGAAATCGCACCGATTGTCGGAACACAACAGCAGGCTCAAGATCTGATAGGATATATTTCCGATGCGGAAACAACAAAAGAGGGAATCTGGGAAACAAATATTTTTGGAAAGACAGTAGAACAACTTGTCAATGATGGAATTACAAGTAAGGTTTCCATGATTGGAGAGGAAAGCCAAATAAAATTGCAGGATACGATGCAGAAAATTGTAAATGATTCCAATGGAGGAATGGTCTGTATCATTATTTAAAAGTATTGTAACTTACTTTTATTTGTGGCAGTATGGATGTTTAGAAAAATAAGAATAGTAGCATAAAGCCTTTCGGAAAAACGAAGGGCTTTATTTTTTGTATCTCTGAACGGTTGCAATATTATTTAAAGTATTTAAAAAATTAGTGGAAAATAGATATGGAATTATGTATAATAGAAATATATATAGGTAAAAATGAAATACTTTTTTGAAAAAAATGATAGAAAAATTGTATAAATTGTTCAATAAATAGACCATAAATTGCACAATTTGAATAAAAGGAGATGATTTTGGAGGCAGCGTAGTGAAAAGGATCGATAACATATGTTTATTTTAAAATCATGAAGAACCAATCATCGAAAGGCTTATGCTCTGGATTAGGAGGAAATTTATGCAGGTTTTACAGGGGAAAAATTTATTGCGCATTAAGGAATCCAATCAGTCAGCAATTTTGCGTAGTATTTATTATTATGGTCCTATCAGCCGGTCAGAGATTGCGCAGCGGCTGGAGCTTACACTTCCAACAATCACCACTAATATCAACAAGATGCTGAAGGAAGGGCTTATTAAGGAAACTTTTATTCGGGGAAAATTGACGAATACAAGCGGAAGGCGTGCACATCCATTACAGATTAATAAGGAGGCATGTTATTTTGGCGGTGTGGAACTCAAAAATACAAATTGGAGTGTCTGCATAACAGATTTTAGTGGAAAAATATTGGCGTCTGCAGAAGGGGTATGCAAGGACAGAAAATACGAAGATTTTATTTGGCAGATTGGAACGGATTTTGTGAAATGTGTTTCAGAGAGCGGAAAGAAATTGAACGATTTGTGTGGAATTGGAATCAGTCTTCCGGGATTGGTGGATCGGGAGAACGGTATTTTAAAGATAAATTCCCGGTATCAGTGGGTAGAGCGGAAGGTTTGCCAAGACTTTGCACAAAAGACAGGGTATCAGGGAAAGATCACACTAGAAAACAATGCGATTGCACGCGGTTTGAGTGCGCAGATGTTCAACTGGGACGAAGTAGAGAATGGAAAGTCGTTTGCGTATCTGGTCGTATCGGCAGGGATTGCATGTCCGCTTTTTCTAAATACATCAAGTTATCGTGGCTCTGTGGTGGATGCTGGTGAGGCAGGGCATATGGTGCTTGATCCGCATGGCCGTCTTTGTGTTTGTGGAAATTATGGATGCTTGGAAGCGTATGCAAGTGAGTATGCGATTATCAATGATTGCAAAAAGGAGATGGAACAGGGGCGTGCAGTAATTTTAAAAAAGCTTTGTCTGGATGAAAAAGAACCAGATATTGCAGATATTGTACAAGCGCAGGAATACGGTGACAAGGATGTATGCCGTATTGTGGAGGAGGCAATTTATATGTTGGGAATTGCGGCGACCAACATTATTAATTTTGCAGGCCCTGATATTATGCTGGTTGACTGTCAATTGTTTAGAAATGCTGCAAATAGAAAGTTATTTATGGATCAAACACAGAATAATCTGCACAATCCGGCACATTTTAAATATTTCAAAACAAACATATCCTTTGTGGATTCGGATCAATTTGTGGGGGCTTTGGGAGCTGCGGCAGTAGCAATTGATGAGAAACTACAAATTGTTATGTAAAGATCAGGCGTATATGCGTAGAGATCCGCTTATGCGCTTGATTTTTTTAACCAAAGTTTTGTTGTTGAGTTTGTACAAAATGCACCTATCAGAAACTAATTAATTGTGATAATATATAATTAATTAAAAAATTTAAGAAACTGTTAACCTTAAGATAAACAAAGGAGAGTGCGAAAATGAAATACTTTTTGGACAGTGCAAAGATGGACGAAATTAAATATGCCTATGAGACATTTGGGATTGATGGTGTCACAACCAATCCACGGCATATCATGTTAAGCGGAAAGCCTTTTATGACAGCAATTACGGATATTGCAGAATGGATCAAAGAAGAGGAAATTTCCGGATATGAAACGTTTCCGGTTTCTGTAGAGATTAACCCGCATATTGACAATGCAGAGGAGATGATAGAACAGGCAAAGAAAATTTCTGCAATCAGTCCCAATTTTGTCATCAAGATTCCGGCTACAGAAGCAGGTGTTACAGCGGGCAGAAAACTTGAGAAAATGGGAATACGTACTAATGTAACGCTTATTTTCTCACCGGCTCAGGCGATTCTTCCTGCAAAGAACGGATCAAAGTTTGTCTCACCATTTATTGGGTGGAAGGAAGCAAATGGAGAGGACTGCAAAGCATACATAGAAGATATTGTTACGATTTATAAAAATTATGGTTTTTATGGAAATACCGAAATTATCTGTGCAGCAGTGCGCACGCCAAAACAGATTGTAGATTGTGCTAGAGCAGGAGCGGATATTGTGACGGCTGGACTTGATGTATATAAGGATAGCATGAAACATGCATATACGACGCAGGGAATTGGAACCTTCACAAATGCATGGGATAATACAGTGACAGAGTAATTTTTTTTCAGGAATTTGCGGCTGGCGCCGCTCCCGCAGATTCCAGCAAAATGTACTTTCGGAATCTTTTTGTACTTAATATTGTGAGAGTGCATCAAATGAAAAAGGATAATAGGGCGCGCGGAAATGAGGGATACATGAAGCATATTTATTTGAATTTGAAGCGTTTCGATGTACCAACGGACTTTGGTGGTGTGAACCGTTTAGCGCCAATACCGGAATGGGGTGGTCATATTGTAGCACATACACAAGAGCAGCTAAAAAAATATGACCCTGCACAAGTGGAATTTATACAATTTTTTCCGGAGGTACATTTGCTGAATGCAGTAGCAGCCTTGTCAGACGGCAGCCCCGTGCAGATTGGAAGCCAGGGTGTGTACCGTGATAACACGGCACCAGGAGGAAATTTTGGAGCATTTACTACAAACAGACCAGCTTCTATTGTGAAGGCATTAGGTTGTGAGGCAGTTCTTATCGGACACTGTGAAGAGCGAAATGACAAGAAAGGAATTTTGGCAGAGGCAGGTGTCTCAGATGCATCTGCGGTAAATCGCTTGCTGAATAAAGAAATTCGCTGCGCAATTGATGCAGGTTTAAAGGTAGTTTATTGTATTGGAGAGACACAGGAAGAACAGCCTGAGTGGGAAAAGGTATTGGGAGAACAATTGGATACGGGGCTTTTGGATATAAACAAAGAAAATATTGTTATTGCCTATGAACCCGTGTGGAGTATTGGACCAGGGAAGACACCCGCAGGCAAGGAGTATATCACAAAGATTGCACAGTTTGTCAAAGAAAAGACAGGCGGCATGGACGTAGTATACGGCGGCGGTTTGAAAGCAGATAATGCGGCGATGCTGGCATCAATAGAAGAGATTGACGGTGGACTGATTGCTTTGACACGTTTTCAGGGAGAAATTGGATTTTATCCGGATGAATATTTGGAGATTATCCGTTTATATTTGGAAGTTTAAGGTTACTTTTAAGGAGGTACTTGTTATATGAAACTAGAGTTTGAATATGGCCATGGTACGATGAGCGCTGATTTGCCAGATACAACGGATATTTTTATTCCGGGCGAAACGGTTCCTGATCCAGAGTGTCTGTCACAGGATTGGGATAGTTTGTACGAAGCTACGCTCAATAGTATCCGAAATCCTATTGGAATGCCAACTCTGACAGAACTTGCAAAACAGGGCGATCGTGTAGTCATCGTTATACCAGATATCGTCAAGGGAGGCAATCAGCCGACTTCACATAGAAAAGTAGCAATTCGGGCATGCCTAGACGAGCTGTACAGTGTGGGAGTGGAGAAAAAAGATGTGCTACTTCTGTTTTCGAATGGGCTTCATCCGCGTGCGACTGTAAAGGAAATGCGTACAATATTGGGCGAGGAGCTGTTTGAAGCGTTTTATTCTTCGGGACAAATTACGAGTCATGACAGTGAGGATTATGATCACTTGGTTGATTTGGGTTATACAGAGGCTGGCGACCATGTGATTATGAACAAATATGTTTACGATGCAGATGTCGCAATTTTGATTGGACATACACAAGGAAACCCATATGGAGGATATTCTGGAGGATACAAGCATTGTGCAACCGGCATCAGTCATTGGAGAAGCATAGCAGCGCACCATGTTCCAGACGTAATGCATCGTCCGGATTTTGTACCCGTTTCTACGAGCAGCGTGATGCGTGAAAAGTTTGACCGTCATGGAATGCTGATGGAAGAGAAGATGGGCAAAAAGTTCTTTTGCTGTGACGCGGTATTAGATACAAAGTCCCGCCAAATTGAGATTCATTCTGGATATGCAAAAGAAATGCAGTCAATCAGTTGGAAGGCAGCAGATAAGAGAACATACGTTCATTGGGCGGAGAAAAAATATGATATTGTTGTGTTTGGTATGCCTACCAATTTCCATTATGGAGATGGAATGGGAACCAATCCAATTCAAATGATGCAGGCACTCTCCGCACAGGTTATTCGGCACAAAAGAGTATTGAGTGACCATTGTGTATTTATCGTACCAAGTATTTGTGACGGGTGGTTTCATGAAGAGCGGTGGCCATATCTGAAAGAATTATATGAAATGTTCCAGCATGATTCTATGAATATTCTTCCAGATATGAATCGATATGGGGAATATTTCGCGACAAATCAGGAATATATTCGCAAATATCGCTTTGCCAATGCATTCCATCCATTCCATGGTTTTTCTATGATGAGCTGCGGGCATTTAGCGGAAGAACATACCAGTGCGATTTATATAGTTGGCGCACGGGAACCAGGCATTGCAAGAGGTATGGGATTAAAGACACGCGCAACAGTAGAAGAAGCATTGGCAGATGCGATGAAGAAATATGTGGGTGGCAATCCCAATATTTTAGCGCTGCCAAAGGCTTTTACAACGACTGCTGTTCATCTGTGTATGAAAGATCCATCACAGAACAGCCACACGAGAGACGGACATGGGCATCCCTGCTGTGGATAGAAACCATATTTATTTATAGGTCTAAGGAAATAGACTCTCAGAGTCTCTTTGGAATGAAAGGGAAGGTATAAAATGAGTGATGAGACAAAGAAAAAGAAAAAATTGGTAATTGATGATAAGGTCTGGCTACTGCTCTCCCTTTGTGCTGCATTTCTGGTGTGGTATCTGCTTTCAATCGGAAAGACGACGGGCAGAAGCTTTCCCTTCGCGGACAAGGTGGTACCTTCTGTCAAAACAATGATTGACAGAGGGGCATTTTGGAAAGATATAGGAAGCAGTATGCTTTGCGTAGTGGCAGGCTTTGGACTGGGATTTATCACATCACTGCCAATTGCATTTTTGATGGCATGGTATCAACCAGTACAGAAAATTATTGAGCCATGGATCAATTTCATTCGTAATATTCCAGCGTTAGGCTATGCTCCATTGTTGGTTTTGATCTTTGGTATAGGACAAAAACCGGCAATTATCCTGATTTGGATCTGTACTTTTATGACAATGAGCATCACGATTTATCAAGGTATCAAAAATATTGATGTTACATTGATTAAAGCTGCTAGGGTATTAGGCGCAAATGATTTTGATATTTTCATGAAAATTATCTGTCCGGCTACAGTGCCATTCATCATTACAGCAGTCCGGCTAGGTCTCGGAGCAGCGCTTACAACACTGCTTGCGGCAGAATCTACAGGTGCACAGTTTGGTATTGGTATGAGAATTCGCTCCTTGTCGAACTCTTTTGAATCAGCACCAATGCTGATGTATATTATTTTACTTGGTATTATTGGGTTGCTGCTGGTGAAAGTGGTTGATATTATTGAAAGGAAATTAACAGGATGGCAGGAAAAGATAAATTAGTAAAATTAAAAATTGATAATGTCTATAAGGAATATCAGGGACGCAACGGCAAGACAGTCGCATTAAATGGTGTCAATCTCGATATTAGAGAAAATGAGTTTATCTGTGTAGTAGGGCCATCCGGCTGTGGGAAATCTACATTATTAAATATTATTGCAGGTCTTTTGGAGCCTACCAGTGGCGCTGTGTATTTGGATGGAAAACAGATTGAGGGTACTGGGGTAGAACGTGGCGTGGTATTTCAGCAATATGCACTATTTCCATGGCGCACTGTCATCAAAAATGTAATGTTTGGTCTTGAAATGAAAAAGACACCAAAGGAAGAAGCAAGACAGATTGCACTGAAATATATTGAGGCAGTCGGTTTAAAGGGATTTGAAAATTCATATCCCAAGGAATTGTCAGGTGGTATGAAACAGCGTGTGGCGATTGCACGTGCTTATGCTGCCAATCCAGAAGTTTTGCTGTTGGATGAACCATTTGGCGCATTGGATGCACAGACGCGTGTACAGCTACAGACAGAACTTCTAAATACATGGGAACAAGAGAAAAAAACGTGCTTTTTTATCACGCATGATGTGGACGAGGCAATTATTCTTGCTCAGCGCGTTATTATTATGAGTGCGCGGCCAGGACGTATCAAACGAATTGTAGATATTGATATTCCATATCCACGAACACAGGAAACCAAATCAGACGAGAGGTTTCTTCAGTTAAAAGCGGAGATTTGGAATGAAGTATATCAGGAATTTTTAGAGGTCAGAAAATAAGAAATCCTGTAATTCCAAGAACATATCCTTAGAAAGCCTAGGGTTATGATAATATTATTTTAAGGAGGAAAATAAGAATGAAGAAGTTTTATGCAGTATTACTAACAGCTGCCATGGTACTTTCGCTAACAGCTTGTGGAGGAAATGGCGGAAACAAAGATCAGACAACATCAGCGAATGCAAATAACACACAGGAATCAACACCTGCACAGGAAGAATCAAAGGCATCAGCGGAAACAAAAGAATCTGCACAGACAACAGAACCAGCAGAAGCGGTTGAAACAGTTCAATTGAATGTTGCATATATGCCAAACTATGCGTCGTTATGGTCTGTATTGACAGCAATAGACAAGGGATATTTTGCAGAGGAAGGGATTGAGGTTAAGCTTTGGGAGTTTGCAGATGGTCCTTCTGAAATAGCAGCTATGGAAGGTGGAAGTATTGATCTTGCTTATATAGGACATGGAGCACACAAGCTATGTATCAATGGACAGGCAACAATTTTTGCACCAAGCTCTGTACATAGTACTGATAAAATTATTGTACTGCCGTCTTCAGGAGTAACATCTATAGATGATATTGCGAATCTGGCTGGCAAGAAAGTAGCTTACAATGCTGGTTCTTCTTCTGAGACTGCATTGAATGGAGCACTTACGGCAGCAGGAATAACGATAGATGATATTGATGCTTATGAGATGGATGCGACGAACATGGTTGCAGCAATGTCTTCTGGTTCTGTGGATGCTTGTACAGCATGGAATCCATATAGTATCCAGATCATCAATAATTGCGAAGGTGCAGTTGAACTAGAGTTTGCTACAAATTCTGTGAATCTGTCAAGCTGGATTTGCCTTCCAACATATGCAGAAGAGAATCGTGATATCTTGATTCGTTTTAGCCGTGCGCTTTACAAGGCAATGGATTATTCTTCAAAGCAGGAAAATTGGGATTATGCAGTTGGTTTGTACGCTAAACAGTGTGCAAAGGATAAGGAAGCGTGTCTGGTTGAAACCGGCGATGCAAAATGGTTCAGTATAGATGACATAAAGAGCGGTATTGCAGACAACACAATGCAGGATTACTACACAAAACAGCAGCAGATGTTTATTGAAAGCGGAAATGTAGAAAAGGAAGTTCCTTTGGAAAATTATGTATTGTTTGATGTTATGCAGGAAGCTTTGGGTAACTAATACAATATAAAATAAAGCATGGCAGTTAAGCGGAAAAGACTCTGTGGAGCGGCGTAAAAGTCTGTTCCCAGAGTCTTTTGCAGTCAGAAAATAAAAATTTTAGTACTGTCATTGTTGGAGCCTATGAAAGGAGCAGGATTGAAAATATGAAAGTACTTTTTGAGACAGATGCCTCTGAGGTTGTTGCTTTTGCGGCAGAGGAGTTGACCAGATATCTCAAGCAAATGGTGGAAGATTTAGATAACATCGATTTAGAAATCAAATTGCGCAGTGACAACAGCATGTTTCCAGCAGACAGTAATGACAGCTACAGAGTACACATTGAGCAGGAGCGCGGGACAATTGCCGGAAATAATGACAGAAGTGTACTGCTTGCAGTGTATGATTATTTGCAGACTTTGGGTTGCCGTTTTTTGATGCCAGTCAAAATATGCGAGATAATTCCTCATATTGAGCGAGAGAAGTTAGTGACATCATATGAGAAGCAAGCTTCTTATTTTCATCGTGGTGTATGTATTGAGGGATCAGATTCTTTTGAGAATGTTATGGATTATATTGCATGGCTTCCAAAATTGGGATTTAACAGCTTCTTTTTGCAGTTTCAGTCTCCATATGCTTTTTTGCAACGCTGGTATGGTCATTTAGAAAATCCCTATGTAAAGGCAGAGTCCTACACACCAGAAGATGCAGAACGCGATATGGTTCTGTTTGAGCAGGAAATTAAAAAAAGAGGGCTGCTGCTCCATATGGTCGGACATGGATGGACCGGAGAGGTTTTGGGGTATCACACAGTGTCATGGGATGTACCAACCAGTTCCAGCCAAGAAGGATTCCAACACAGAATGGCTATGATAAATGGAAAGAGGGAACTTTTTGGGGGAGCTCCGGCAAATACCAATTTATGCTATCACAATACAGATGCGATTGATGCTTTTGCTGCGTGTGTGACTTCTTATGCGCAGAAGAATCCGCAGACGAATTATCTGCATGTATGGCTTGCGGATGCGTTTAACAATCTTTGCGAATGTCCAGAATGCAGCAAGACAACACTATCGGATCAGTACGTGGAATTGTTGAATGAAATCGATCGCAGACTGACAAGTGCAGGGCTTGACACACATATTGTATTTTTGCTTTATCAAGAGCTTTTGTGGCCGCCTGTAACAAGCAGAATCAACAATCCAGATCGTTTTGTATTGATGTTTGCGCCGATTAGCCGCACTTTTGAAAAGAGCTATGAAATAGAAAATACAAATACAGAACTTCCTGTTTTCCACAGAAATCATATCACACTGCCAACAAATTTGGCGGAAAATATGGCGTTTTTGAAAGGCTGGCAGAAAATTTTTTCTGGGGATAGTTTTGTTTATGATTATCCGCTTGGAAGAGCACATTATGGAGATTTAGGGTATGTTCATATAGCAAGAATACTACATGCCGATATACAAAAGCTGGAACAAATGGGGCTGAATGGGTATATAAGCTGCCAGGAACTGCGAGCAGCTTTTCCAAATGCACTGCCTAATTACGTGATGGGGCATACACTGTTTCAAAAAAATTGTTCTATAGAACAATTAATAGAAGATTATTTTCAAGCTTGCTATGGAAAAGATGCACAGCTTGTATTGACATATCTTTCCAAATTGTCTGAATTTAGTAGTTGTGATTATGTAAATGGAAAAGGAGAGCGCCTAAGTTATGATATGGCAAAACGTATGGAGGGTGCTTTGTATCGCAGTGAAGATTTTGAACAGGTGACAAAGCGCCATCAGAATGCAGATGGGACGTTTGAATCTATTTATTGGGATTTATTGGAATATCACAGGAAGTATGTGCTGCTGTTTGCAAGCGCGCTGATGTTTCTGGCTATGGGGGATCAACGGAGCGCAGAACGGGAATGGAAAGCGATGCGGGAATATATCTGCCAAAATGAGGAAAAGTACCAGCCATATTTGGATGTATACCGCGTCCTAAATGTAACACAGCACTATACAAAACTAGTAAACATATCAGAGGAGGAGAATTGCGAATGAGACATGAATATTATTATTATACCAAGGAACAGTTTTTGAAGGAACCAAAATTACCAATAGAGGTATTGGCAGACAATGAGACAGTTTTTCGTGCGATTGCACAGGAGATGGCAGAGGAAATTAAGAGAAAAAATGCGTTGGGGGAGAAGACCGCTTTCATCTGTCCAGTAGGTCCGGTAGGACAGTATCCTTATTTTGTGGAGCTTGTCAACAACGAAAAAATTAGTTTAAAAAATGTATGGTTCCTTAATATGGATGAGTATTTGACAGATGATAAAGAGTGGATAGCGAAAGAGGAATCTTTAAGTTTTCGCGGATTTATGGACAGAATGGTATATTCGAAAATACATTCGGAGCTTATAATGCCTGAAGAACAGCGTGTCTTTCCAGACCCACACAATCCAGGCTATATAGCAGAGCTGATCGAAAAATTAGGAGGCGTAGATATTTGTTTTGGCGGTATTGGTATAAATGGGCATGTAGCATTTAATGAGGCAGATGATACGTTGAGCGTGGAGGAATTTAAAAATTTACATACCAGAGTGCTTGCGATCAGCAAAGAAACAAGAACAGCAAACGCAATCGGTGATTTGAATGGAGCGATTGATGATATGCCCCAATTTTGTATTACAATTGGAATGAATGAGATTTATCATGCCAGAAAGGTTCGTTTGGGCTGTTTCAGAGATTGGCACCGCAGTGTTGTGCGTCATGCCGCTTATGGAGAAGTTTCTGCACATTTTCCAGTAACTCTTTTGCAGAATCATCCAGATATGCTTCTTCGAGTGACAGAGTTTGTGGCAAAATTGCCGGAAGAGCTTTGTGTATAGAAGAAATTTAATAAAATTCGATTTACAAAAATTTTGCCAGCTACCAATACCAAAGGTAGTTGGCAGTATGGAGGTTTCGTATGGCAGAGCACTATATCATCAACGGGATGATTTATGTAGAAGGTCAATTTAGAACGGGAATTCTGGGAATCCATGATGGAAAGATTGCGTTATATGATGCAAATTACCAAATTCCAGAAAATGCAGAAGTTTTTGATGCTAATAATAAGAAAATTGTTCCAGGCTTCATTGATATTCATACCCACGGGGCAGTTGGAGTTGATGTAAATGGAGCATCTGTAGATGATTTTGAAAAAATTGGGAACTTTTTTGCTGGGAATGGAACCACATCGTGGCTTGCATCCATACTGACAGATACAACAGAGCAAACAGATTGGTGTATTGAACAGTATAAAGCATACAAAGCCAGTGCACACAAAGGAGCACAGCTTTTGGGTTTCCATATGGAAGGGCCTTTTCTGGCGGCAGAATATAAAGGAGCAATGCCACAACATTTGCTTCGTAAAGGCGATATCAGCCTGGTGGAACGTTATCAGAAATTGGCAGAAGGAGGAATTCGCTATATTACAGTTTCGCCAGAGGTAGAAGGGGTATTGGAAATAATACCAGATTTGAAAAAACAAGGTATTGCGGTAGCAATTGGACACTCCGGCGCTGATTATACAACATCCATGGAGGCGATTTCAAGGGGAGCAAGTGCAATCACGCATATGGGAAATGCGATGCGTTTGCTGCATCAGCATGAGCCAGCAATCTGGGGAGCAGGATTAGAGTCAGATGCATATTGTGAAATTATATGTGATGGAAGACATTTGCACCCTGGAACAGTCCGATTGATTATCAAGACAAAAGGAATTCACCGTGTAGTTGCGATTACCGATTCCATTATGGCGGCTGGCTTGCCAGACGGAAACTATCATCTGGGGGTCAATGAAGTAGTAGTAGAGGATGGAGACGCAAAACTAGCCTCTACAGGCGTGCGTGCAGGCAGTACGCTTACACAAAATACAGCGCTCAAAAAGCTCCTTTCTTTTACAGGACTTTCTTTGGAGGATATTCTTCCAATGTTGACTGAAAATCCAGCGAAATTGATTGGAATTTATGATAAAAAAGGCTCCATTGCTAATGGCAAAGATGCGGACCTTGTACTACTAGATGAGGCATGTGATATTGCAGAGGTGTTTATTGGAGGAGAACAAGTGCGCCGAAGAGACATTATGCTTTAGAGCTATCGCGCAGCGATTAATTTATGAGGCGCACGAGAGGAACTTTTATGAGTGCCTTTTCGAATGAAAGTTTCTCTCCTCACAAGTGCGCCGAAGAGACATTATGCTTTAGAGCTATCGCGCAGCGATTAATTTATGAGGCGCACGAGAGGAACTTTTATGAGTGCCTTTTCGAATGAAAGTTTCTCTCCTCACAAGTGCGCCGAAGAGACATTATGCTTTAGAGCTATCGCGCAGCGATTAAAAAAGGAGGATACGACAATGGAATATTTCATCATTATTATGGTGTGCTTTTTATCTTCCGTGGTAGGCGCTATCTGTGGGATTGGCGGCGGAGTAATCATCAAACCAGTATTGGACGCAACTGGAATTCTAGCAGTGACAACAGGTTCTTTTTTGTCAGGATGTACAGTATTGTCGATGTCCGTAGTATCGATGTACAAAAATATGAGGGCAAAGCATGATTTTGTATTTGACAAAGCCTTTGCGACGATGATTGCGGCAGGAGGTGTAGCAGGCGGAATTTCAGGAAAAGCATTATATGAAATGGTTCTGCGCCGACTGTCAGATACGAGCCATGTAGGAGCGGTTCAAGCGGCGGTGCTTCTAGTTATAACAATAGGAACGCTTCTGTACACCATCAATAAAAAGAATATAAAAACAAAAAAACTATCCAGTAATCCAGTTATTTTTCTGATTGGAATTGTGCTGGGTATTATGTCCTCATTTTTAAGCATTGGCGGAGGACCGATTAATGAAACAGATATAAATCCCCCAGCAGAGCTGGGGAGACTAGCAGACGC
>CAJUKA010000061.1:8825-25384 GCA_910586585.1 uncultured Lachnospiraceae bacterium | reverse complement strand
TCACCAAATAATTGGATGGCAATTAGAGAGTATCTGTTCATGCGTTTATTCTGCTTCAGACACACTCAAATCTATACAAACTAACAATATTATAGTATAATGACTTTGACAAAGCTTTAACTAGAAAGCGAAAACAAAAAATACACGGAATCAAGGGCTGCAAAACATCATTTAATATCAGGAGGATACACATATGGACTATGAATTGGATTGGGACAAATTGATTGATTCAGACGATACTCCAAAGCTAAGCATTCCATTTTCTTTGGATACAACCCATCTCAAACAGGAGTTTACTTTGGACATTGTTGTTTGGCATCTTACGACTGAACGTCTGGAACAGACCCAAAAGGTGGTCAATTACATACTGGAAAATTTTAACCGTCTGTTTGAAACTGGATGGACTGCGTTATATTACTTCTATATCGACAATGCACATTGCACATTGCCTGAATTTTATCAGAAGATTGATTTTGAATACCCTTATTACACGATAAGAGTTGAACTGAACTGCGATTATTTGATGGATGGCATTGCACGTTATCATTTTATAGCCGCCACTGACGACAATTTATCAGATGATAATATCCGGCTTTATATGCGGGATAATAAGTGCTGGGGCTGTGATACCAACAACGATGGCGTAGCGATTTTAGGAAGCGCAAATTACGAAGATTTGTATATCCCAGATGCGGCTGAAGGAATGAGAAAAGCCTTCGAAAAAGTTAATGCAAAACTGGAAGCAGAACAGTTTTTATTTGCCAAACCATTCTGTGAATGGCAAAAATAAATTGTAATTTATCGGAAACGGTCAAGATAAAACACCCGCCGTTTCCGTTTTCATTATAAGAGTGCAGCAAAAATAGCAGAATCCCTTCACTTAATTATGTATCATCACCTTGATATAATCCTGTGTTTTCTCCTTCATTATCTGCATTCCCTGTATCGCATTTTCCAAATCAAACCGATGTGAAATCAGCTTTTCTGGCTGAATCTTTTTTTGATCCAGTTTATCCAGTACATAGTGCCAGTCATCTTCCGTCTGATGCGTAAAAGAAGAATTCCATGTTCCTGTCATCGTAAGCTGATTCCTGAGCATTTTCCAATACACAGGTTTTTCAAGCATCATATCCGAATATGGATTTCCAACCAGGCAGATGCGCCCCTGTGGTGCAGTTAAATTGACTGCCTGTGAAAAAACTTCATTTCTGCCAACACATTCAAAAAATACATCTGTTCCCAGCCGCTTTGTATTTTCCAAAACCCACTCTTCTACATTCTGCGTTCTGCTGTCACAGTAGCAGGAGCTATCAAGTCCAAGCTGCAAAACCGTTTGTTTTTGAAATTCCTTTTTTCCAACCACCAAAATATTTTTCACACCTGCATCTATCAAAACCATCACGAGAAACATTCCAATCGTCCCAAGTCCGCAGACAACCACTGTTTCATTGATTTGAGGCTTAACTCTGCGCATTGCGTGAACTGCCACTGCCATAGGCTCCATCATTGCAGCTGCCTCAAAAGATACATTGTCTGGAAGCGCAATCAAATTCCATTCCGGAACCGCCACAAATTCTGCAAATCCACCATCTTGACGCGAACCTAAATAATTGTAATTCCGGCACAGCTCATAATGCTCTTTCTGGCAGGAAATACAGTTTTTGCAGGGAATTAGCGGAAAAATACCAACGCGCTTATGTAACCACTTTGGATCGACATGATTGCCAATCTCAACTACCTGTCCTGAAAACTCATGACCTGGTATCAATGGATGTGTATGCGCACCCGTTTGGTAAATCCTAGGAATATCGGAACCGCAAATCCCTGCTGCCTTCACAGAAACAAGCACTTCATCCTCTCTGATTTGTGGTTGTTTCACTTCCTCAAACAAAATATCATTTATCTTGTGCAAAACCCATGCTTTCATCTATTGCTCCTCATTCTTCTGCTTTATGAGCTCACAAAAACGCTCCAAATCGTCTTTTGTTGTAATCTTAAAATTCCCTTCATCACCTGGTATCATAATAATATCCATTCCTGCCATGACAGCAGGCTCGGTTGAACCATTGATTGTCCGGATTTGTTCTGGATAAAGTCTCTTGTTTGCTTCATAATACAAACCGATTCTAAATAGTTCGGGTGCCTGCCCTGCAAAAATTTCACTTCGGTTTAGCAATGCGCTGATTTTCCTGCCATCCACACTTTGATATACAGTATCTTTCATCGGCAGTACAGGAAGCACTCCATCATGTCCAATGACTGCACTGAGACAATCTGTTATCATCTGGGCAGAAAGAAGCGGTCTTGCTGCATCATGTATCAGTACAACATCAGAATCTTCTGTATACCTTTTTATGTCCTCTACTCCATGATAAATTGAAAGCTGTCTTGTCTCTCCTGGTTTGGAAAATCCCCGAAATTTTCGCTTGATATCATATTTTTCCAAACAATCCAAAATTGTTTGGTGCCATGATTGGGCAGCTACAATTTGTATCGAATCAATCCGTTCATGACAGGAAAGCTGCTCAATACAATACGAAATGATTGGTCTGCCACCCACTTTTATATATTGCTTTGGAATCTCTGTTCCCAGGCGGTTTCCTGTACCACCTGATAAAATTAACGCATTTCCCATCTTTTCTCCTTTGTCCTAAAGCACTAATTTCATTTGCTGAGTGTTTCTTCCTGCAGTCTGTCAAATTCTGCCATACATTCATCTACGGTAGCACCATTTAACAGATTTCTGACAATGATGCAGGTATTCCCCCATTTCTCCAGTTCCATACTAGCGTTGGATCCAAGAACAAAAACATTCTCATTAATTCTGTCATATAATGGTTTCAATGCAGGAACACATTCCACCTCAACATTTTTAGACGGAGAGATAACCTTGTTCGTCTCCGCATACATTTGAAGCGCCTCATCAGATACCATAATTTCCAAGGTCTGCAGTGCATCTTCTGCATGTTGTGCATCTGCTCCAATTGCAATCCCTGTCATTGGTATAACTGGCATCTGACCTCGACTGCTCGGAAATCCAATAACCACCATATTAAAATCCGGATTCCCATAAGCTGTTTCTGCATTTGCAGCACTCCAGTATGCCATTACAATTGGTGTTTTCTGTGCTAAAAAGTCTGCCCCTTCCCCTTCAATTGCCTCACTTACATAAGCTTTTTCTGCATCAATATATCCACAGTCAATCATTTCTTGAAGAAACTCAAAACCTGGGCGCATATAGTCGCTGTACTTACGCGCCCCACTGTTTAATTCTGCGATTTCTGCTTCTGTATTTCCTCCATTGTACAAATCCGCATACGCCTGTGCAAGAACAAACGTTTCTAGCCACCAACGGTTTGCGCCAACAGGTGTCTCAATTCCATTTTCTTTCAATACTCTGCAGCATTCCAAAAAATCCTCTGGCGTTTGCGGCAGTTCAAGATGGTATTGATCAAATATATCTTTATTTATAAACAGTCCATACGCTACTACTTCCTGTGGAATCGCTATTAGTTTACCATCCACAACATTCGCTGTTTTGACTACATCCCGCAAATTCTTTGCATTGTCAATCCCTGATAAGTCCATCAGTTTTCCTTCCTCTGCCAACTTCTGGATCACATCAGGGTTGAGCAAGTACAAATCATCCATATTATTGCGCGCCCTGTCAAGTGATACTTCATCGTATGTTTTATCCTGGTAATCTTCTGCTGTGTATGTGATATAATTAACAGTTACACCCAGCTTTTCCTCTGCCATCCTGACTGTTTTTTCCGATGCGTTTCTTGCAGCATTGTCAGCATCTGGTTTCGTTTTTTCCATTGGACTGAACAAAGTTACTACCCGTTCATTCTCCTCCTCCTGTTCAACCAAGTTTGCACTCGGTTCCACTTCTCCACTACAGGAAGCCGTACTAATTATCATGATTCCTGTCAAGCAAGCCATTACTATTTTTTTAATGCTGTTCTTTTTCTCCATTCATTTTCCTTTCTTGGAAACACACTGACTTATCACTTTATTTAAAAGTTCTATATCAATTGGTTTTGCCAAATGAACATTCATGCCGGCCTCTAACGCCTCTTTTTCGTCTTCCGCAAATGCATTTGCTGTCATGGCTATAATTGGGATTCTGCTTGCCTCTTTGCGTGCCAATGCTCTGATTGCTCTTGTTGCTTCATAACCATTCATAACTGGCATTTGCACATCCATTAAAATTGCGTCAAACTCTCCCTCTTTTGAATTTTTGAAACGCTCCAGCACCAACTGCCCATTCTCAGCAATCTCGCAAGTAGCGCCTTCCATTGATAAAATTTCTGATAGAATTTCTGCGTTGATTTCATTATCTTCTGCTGCAAGTAAATGCAATCCTTCTAAATTATCCATATCTGTACCTTCCATTTGTTCTTTTCCATCTCGCTGTGCTTGCATTTCCATAATTTTTTGCTGAAATGCAGTTGCAAGAAATGGTTTGGTAAGAATTCCTGTATTCTGCATCTGAGATACCTCTTCTATCCCCTTTGCGTCATGATCTACCAAAAACAGAATTGCCATTGTATCCCAAACAAACTCATGTATCTTTTTAACCTGCTCAATCCCTTCTATTTCGACGATATTCCAATCTACGAGAATCATTTGGTACAACTGTTTCGCCGCACCATCTTCCATAAGGCTATGCAAGGCTTCTTGTGTATTGCAGACGATATCTGCTATTACTCCTGTATCTTCCATAAGCATATGAATATTTTCACGAATTTGCGAATCGCTATCCACTACCAAGATCCTAGAAATACCACTTTTTTCCCAAAACCGTTTACAAGTTTGATTTTCTGGTATCCGAAGCTCCAGTTCAACTTGAAAAAGACTTCCCTTGCCAACATTACTGGTTACATCAATCGTTCCGCCCATCAGCTCTACAATATTTTTTGTAATTGCCATGCCAAGTCCTGTTCCCTGGACTTTATTTGTCGTGCTGTTCTCTGCTCTGGTAAATGCGTCAAAAATTGTTTTGAGATATTCCTGCGTCATTCCATATCCATTGTCCTCCACTTCAATC
Organism: uncultured Lachnospiraceae bacterium; assembly: GCA_910586585.1. GTDB lineage: Bacteria > Bacillota > Clostridia > Lachnospirales > Lachnospiraceae > COE1. The sequence continues at coordinate 20,331 of CAJUKA010000061.1, read as the reverse complement.
CGAATATGCTCATATTGACAGGAACGCTGCTTTAAGCCAATAATACGAAACCAAATACTGCCTCCTTCCGGCGTATACTTGACCGCATTGGATAAAAGATTAATCAGAATCTGATTGATTCGCGTTTCGTCACCAATCAAATACTCATGTTGAATGCCTGTTACATCAACATGAAAAATCTGCTGTTTTGCCTCTGCCATTGGACGAATGATTGCGTCCACAGAAGTTACCAAATCATTCAGCGTAAATTCTTCAATGGTAAGAACAACCTTCCCGCTCTCAATTTTTGAAACATCCAAAATATCATTTATCAAGCTCAGCAAATGCTGCCCAGATGCCATAATCTTTCTTGTATATTCCCTTACTTTTTCTGGATTTTCTGCATCTTTATTCAACAATGTTGTAAATCCAAGAACCGCATTCATTGGCGTTCGGATATCATGAGACATATTGGAAAGAAATGTTGTCTTGGAATTGCTTGCAATCTGTGCTGCCTGCAACGCTTCTGCCAACTGTTTATTATGTATCTCTCGTTCTTTCTCCTGCTCTTTCCTAATTTTATTCTGCTGTCTTTGGGTGAGATAATACAACATAAAGCATAGGAAAAATGCAATCAACATCACAGCAACAACAATAAAAATATTTTGGTTTACGCTTCTCCCCTCCTGTTGAATTGCTTCAATTGGCACATAACCACTCAAATAAATCGTACCCTTATTCACAGCCCACATATAATTTAAAGAATTTTTGCCGCGAATATTATGGTAAAACATGATATTTTTTTTATTTTTAATACATTCCGAAACTTCTGCCCGAAGCTTTTCATCGTTAATATTATTGGCACCATAAAATTCTTCCAAGTTCAAATGACCTGCATTGCGTTCTCCCATACCCTTAGGTTTTAGCACAAAACGTTGACTTTCTGCATCCATAATATACAACATTGCCTTTTTATTGTAAAACCCATTCGGGAGTGATTTATCAAGAAAATCATATGTATATTCAATATACAAAGTTGCAATTTCCCGATCATTTTTCACAACAGGACATTTCATAGAATACGCCCACGCTCCCATATAATTCAAATAGGATTGGGAAACTGCCAGCCCATTAATACTTCCTCCCGACGAAAAATCCAATTCTTCTTCAGTAAATGGTTCTCCTGTATTGGAAATCCCCTCTGTTTTCCCTGCTCTTATCAGTGATATTTTCACCATTGTCTGATTTTTTTGATAAGAACGGATATAATCCTCTGGGTTCTCTGTATGCGCAATCTCCTGTGCCATTATCTTTTGAAATTCTGCCTCATTATTTAGTATCGCTTCTATGGTCGATTTGATTAAGTTCAAGGTTTCACTCAAGTTTTGAACCGCTGATGTGGACATCTCTACAGATATTTTCCGCGATACAGAAAATACAACCCCTCCCAAAATACAGAAAACTAATATAATAGAAAGAAGAAGGGAAAAACTTTTATCCTTTTTGCTTCTGTTCTGTCTCTTTGCCATTCTTCATCTCCGTTCTGCCGCCTCTGTTTATAAATGCGGTCTCACTCTTTGTTTCCTAAATTCAGTAACTTAATTATACGCTTTCCCTTATTTTTGTGTCAATATGATTTCCCTACACTGCCGTAATGTGCGTAACAGTTCGTTACAATTCACACTTACGCCAGATTTCTCATATACTTACAACGATTTCGGTGTGAATTGCAACAATTGATGCACACAAAATGCTAAAAAGCACGCATTTTGGCGCTTGCTCCGACGCCATGCAGCAAGTGCATGGCGCGGGTGTGAAAAGTAACAACAGTTCAATCAAAATACACTTGATTCCTTACTCTTATTATACCCCAGCAATAAAAAAATGCCACAGATTTTGAAAGATTACATCGCTTCAAAATCCATGACTTTTCAATGTGTTTCTGTATTATTATTCCTGTCTTTTATCGTTGGTACCCGCTTAGCCATGCAAAACATCCTAAATATATTGCGAGACTGTATAAACTAATGCCCTATGAATAGGCACGGCTGAAATGCTATGTATTATGAAATATATTTGTCGAGTGTCTTGACTGTATCCAGCAATCCCACCATCAATTCTCTGGCCTGCTCTGCTTTCTTGCTGGTATCCGAGCCAAGCTCTGCGGCCTGTTGTGTACTTGCTGTCACTTCTTCACTGACTGCGGAAATATGGTTGATACTATCCACAATTGCATTATTAAACTCTAAAATTTCTTCTATCTTTGCGTAAATTTGCTGCACATTGGTGTGAAGTCCGCCCATTCTGCTGCCAATTTCCCCAAACTGTGTATTTGCATTTTCAATTAACTGATTCTGTGTGCTCGCAGTCGTAATTACATTATCCACAGTATTCTTTGCCATATCTGCATTTGTTTTCAATTCCACAACAATGCTCCGGATTCCTTCTGTCAGTTTCCGTGTTTCATCTGCAAGTTCGCGAATTTCTGCCGCTACCACAGTAAACCCTCTACCAGCCTCACCGGCTCTGGCACTTTCGATAGAAGCATTGAGTGCAAGCAAATTTGTTTGACTGGAAATAGAAAAAATACGTTCTGTTATCTCTTCTACTGATTTGGCATTCAAAATCAGATTGGCTACAGAAGAAACTACCTGTTCATTTGCTTCCATAGATTTCTGTGCCTGCATCTGCAAACGGTCTACTGTCTGCTGACCATCTTTGACAGCACCTTCCGACTGCTGCGCCATCACAAGCATCTCGTCAGACATTTGCTTTGTTTCTATAATCATATTTTGAATGTTTCCCGTCATAACTGTCTGATTTTGAATACTTTCTGCATTGCTGCTGTTTCCATCTGCAATACCGCTTAACTCTGATACCGTAGATGCAACATACTCTGTCAACTGTCTGATGTGTTCTGCTGCTTCTGTTGAATTCATCTTTACAAAAACAGCGATCTTTAAAACTTCCTGCAAAAGTTCATTGCTCTTTTCCTTTTCCTGATTCAGGCTGGCAATTTTTTGTGCATTGTTATCATTTGAGATATGTGTTGTTCCACACAGCACAATCATATATACCACAACGGAAGCACCCTGCAGCAAAAGTGATATGCCGTTTATCGCCACACCCGAATGCATATGTTTGAGCCCCACAACGATATATATAATATCCGCAATATTAATCATGCCAAATACCACTGCAATTTTTAGAATCAGTTTAAAATCATAATATAAAATATAAAGTACCGTCAATGGAAACACCATTATAAACACCAAGTCATTTTGGGAGCCAAACACTGCCAGGCCATAAACAAACATATATCCTATTAAGGAAATATCCTTAAATACTCTGCTGTCCTTTTGGTGAAAATAAATTGCATAACAGGCTATCATAGAGCAAACAACTGCTAAATCAACCGCCAGCATGAATCCCAAACTAATGTTTCCCTGCGCATAATCCCCGATGTATCCGAAAAAGAGAAACAAATCAATAATTGTTATAATGATAAGCACAAATTTATTTACTCTTTTCTCTTTTCCAAAATTTTTTTCTGCTGCCATATCAAAACCCCCATTTTTGTTTTTCTTTTTATGACTGTATAAAACTTTGATATTATAACATATTTTTTTTAGATAAGATATATTTCTGTTCAAATATGTATATTTTTTGTACCAGTTCAGCCATGCAAAATGAATATATAAAATGCTGCTGGGAGCTTGCTCACATAAGGCATTTTGTATATTCAATTTTATAGGGCGGACGCCCAACATGAAATAAGTTGTCGAAAATAGCCTAAATCAATTGTCAGTATGTACAACCCGACAACTTATGAATGGATATGGCTGAACTGGTACTATTTTTGTATTATGTGCATAAAATCAATTTCTGCGATGCCAGCCTGTTCGCAAAAAGCTTGAAACAAATCTTTTTCATGACAAAAATCCAATAATTTATTCAAAAATTATGCACTAATTTCACCACATCCAAATTCCATTCTCAACATTCTCAATTTTCCCATTTTATCTATATCTTTATTATGATATACTATATTATAATACAAGCGACTTTACCCTTTAGTGCTATCGCGCAGCGATTTAATATAGAAACTCGTAAAGTCGCAAAGTCCCACGAGAGGAACTTTTATGAGTGCCCTTTCGAATGAAAGTTTCTCTCAGTTTATGTGGGTCGAGGCGGCTTTACCCTTTAGTGCTATCGCGCAGCGATTTAGAATAGGAGGAATATTATCAATGAAAAAAATGAACATAAAAACGTTGCTGCTCTGTTCTGGCATTGTATGTTTGCTCGTACTCTGCTTTATTGGAAGCAAAAAAAATTATGCCGCCGCACCACCTAGTATCAGTCCTGAACTTCTTGCTGCACAACAAGCAGAACTGCTGCTTGCCGATATGACACTGCATGAAAAAATCTGTCAAATGATGTTTACCGCACCAGAACAAATCTGCGGCAGTTCCCCTATTACAAAAGCAGACGAAGCAGTTGCAAAAGCATTAACCGATTATCCCGTAGGTGGTTTGTTGTACTCTTCGCCAAACCTTATCTCTCAGGCACAAACTGCAAGCATGATACAAGAAACACAGGCAATGTCAAAAATTCCACTTTTTATTGCAGCAGACGAAGAAGGCGGGACTGTCAACCGATTAATGAAAAAACTTGGAACCACTTATATTCATTCGATGTATCAATACAAAGACGAAGGAACAGACACCGCCTATCAGAATGCCTGTACGATAGCAAGCGATATGTCTGCTCTAGGATTTAATCTGGATTTTGCACCCGTTGCAGATGTATGGTCCAACCCTCAAAATAAAGTCATCGGAAAAAGGGCCTACAGTGATGACTATACACAGGCATCGGAACTTGTAAGTGCCGCTGTTTCTGGTTTTCATGACGGAGGTGCTCTCTGTACACTCAAACATTTTCCCGGTCATGGCGACACTGTAGAAGATTCACACAAAGCATCTGCCCACGTATACAAAACAAAAGAAGAACTTTATGCCAAAGAATTGCAGCCTTTCCTGGCAGGCATCACAGCAAACGCCGATTTTGTAATGATGGGACACTTAAATGTAGATTGTTTAGATTCTCAAAATCCTGCCTCACTATCTCCTATAATCATTCAGGAAACCTTGCGGCATGATTTAGGTTTTGATGGAATCGTTATCACAGATGCTCTGCAAATGAGCGCAATTGCAAACAATTACACCCCAGAAGAAGTCGCCATAAAAGCTGTAATTGCTGGAAATGACATGCTTTTAGAACCTGTTGATATCGCCAAAACTGTCAGTGCACTTGAAAACGCAGTTTCCCAAGGGACTATTCCGGAAGAGCGCATTAATGAAAGCGTCCGGAAAATTCTGATTCAAAAAATCACATGGATGGGAAAATAAATACTTTTTCCTATGTATCCGTGGAAACCTGATAACTGTCTAAATCATGATTCATCAACAAAACAGCAGATAATGTCTCCTCTGTTGAACGTTGGATATTTTTCATATCGGCGTCAATAGAATACAGCAGCTCCGATACCTTAACAATCTCTGCGCTGTTTTCTTCAGAGGAGGCACTGACAGACATCATGGCATTATTCATATGTCCTAATGATTCGGCATATTTCTGCGTTATCTGCTGCAACTGTTCCATCGTTCCTTTCATGTCATTGGATTTGTCTGTAAAATTCTGCGAAGTAGCGCCAAACTGCTGGTAATCTGTAGAAATTTTATCCTGTAACAACAGCAGCATTTTGTCTGCAAGTCCATCTAATCCTTGAATGGCCTCAACCACGTCCTTACTCATTTGCTGGATTTCATTTGCTGCCTGATTGGTACGGCCTGCCAATACGCCAATTTCTTTAGCGACCACTGCAAATCCCATTCCAGCATCCCCAGCCCTTGCTGCCTCTATGGACGCATTAAGTGCCAGCAAGTTTGTTCGTCCAGAAATGTTTAAAATAGTATCAGACAGCTCTTTTATCATAAGAACAGCCGCCGCCTTTTCTTTTTCTTTCTGTAATCTCTGTGACATTTCCACAGCCTGTTCTTCAATCATTTCAAACGAATGTTGCGCAGTATCATTCAATTGTGTTGAAGAATGACTAATATCCCGCAAAGACATTGTATTTTGGGTGACTATTCCAACGATATTTTGAATATCTTTGTGTACGAGATTCACCTGCTCTCCAACTACCCCAGCAGAACCTGCTATCGTTTCAGATGCTGCGACCATGAACTGAATCGTATCCCTGATATTGGTTATCTGTGAAACCGAATCCGAAACATGCGTATTGATATTCTCCATTTTGGATTCTATATTTCCCGCTTCATTCTTTATCTGCTTTATCGTCTTTCCTGTTTTTTGCAGGAGCTGATTCAAGCTGTTTCCAATCACTTCCAATTCATCACCAGAAGAAATATCCAATATTTTTGTTAAATCTCCCTCCGCTGAAACCACTTCAAGAATCTTATTGTTCACTTTTATAAAATTGCGCTTCATTCTAATCGCGACAAAAATTGCTGCAATCACAGCAAAAAGAATACCAATTGTTACTGCGATTAAAATATTGCGGATTAAACTGTTTAAAGAAACTCGTATCGAAGAAGCCTCATAATCTACTGCTACAATTCCCATTGCGGTTCCATTATGGTAAATTGGTGCATAGCCACTATAAAACGTTCCCCATTCATCGGTGAATGCTTGTTTTGTCACAGAAGGATTGCCTTTCATTGCCTCAAACATCGCATCTTGTGCCTCGTAATCCTCGGCATATTCCCCTGGATCATCAGGGTCTGTATCTACAACAAACTGAAAATAATTCCTATCCTTTGGCATAAGTGTATAAACATATGTAACAGAATCTCCCGCCAGAAAAAAACTTAGAGAATCTTTGACCGCTAAAAGTGCATCTTGTTCCCCTTCCATCGCATTTCTGAAGAGTGTTTCATCAACATTTTCAGCAGCGATAACTGCAATCTCCATAACATCATCTTTGCATTTCTGCCTCAGAAACGCTCCCATCGTAAGATAGGAAACGCTTCCCACAATCAATGCTACAACAATCGCCGCTCCCAAAATAAAAAGAAAGAGCTGTGAGGCAATGCTGACTTTTCTGGTTTTCATATGATGTCTTTCCTCCTTTTTTAAATCGCTGCGCGATAGCACCTTAACTGAACTTTTTAATCGCTGCGCGATAGCATTTAAGCGTAAAGTCCCTTTGACACACCTATTAATGAAAGAATCTTTCATGTAACAGTTCAGCCATACCCATTCATAAGTTGTCGGATTGTGTATTCAATTTTGCATGGCTAAACTGTTACACATTCATATACCTTCTATTGACAAATTGTTAAGTAGTATGTGGACAAGAATATAGTAACAAGAAGATTCATCATTAAATTACAGCGTCAATAGAAGGTCCCTTCAATTGACAATAGGGGCGCTTGATCAATATGAAGGTGTATAAATTATATCAAAAAAATAATACAATCCGGCTGCGTTGGCATACTTTGCATCTTTTTCAGCATGTTTTGCAGCCTCATTTATATTTCCATTTTACTTCGATGATGTACCAATTAGAATTTCCTATAAAATCAAAAACCCCTTTGCTTGGACTTCTAATATCCAGCAAAAGGGTTCTGCCTGTTTATTTATTTAAAATATTCAACACCTGCTTCAAAGATTTTCATATCCTGTTCCCCATAAATATTAACAGCTACCCCTTCTCCGCGGCGCTCTACATGTGCCATCTTGCCAAAACATCTTCCATCAGGAGAAGTAATGCCCTCGATTGCTGCATAAGAACCATTTACATTCCACTCCTCATCCATAGAGATATTTCCGTCAAAATCTACATACTGCGTTGCTACCTGTCCATTTGCAAAAAGTTTATCAATCCACTCCTTGGTTGCAACAAACCGTCCTTCCCCATGAGAAGCGGGAACCACATATGTCTTTCCAAGTTCTGCGAATTGCAGCCATGGTGATTTGTTGGACACGACTTTTGTATATACCATCTTGGAAATAAGACGGTTAATTGTATTGTACGTGAGTGTAGGAGAATCCTCATTCTGCCCTTTAATCTCACCGCCTGGCACCAATCCCAGCTTGATAAGCGCCTGGAACCCATTGCAAATGCCCAGAGCAAGTCCGTCTCTTTCCTGCAAAAGCTTCGTGACTGCCTCTTTCATCTTCTCATTTCGAAATGCTGTTGCAAAGAACTTCGCACTGCCGTCCGGCTCGTCGCCTGCTGAGAACCCTCCTGGGAACATAATAATCTGCGCCTGGGAGATTGCCTTTTCAAACACTTCTACAGAATCTCTGATATCTGCCGCTGACAGATTTCGAAATACCTTTGTTTCAACATTGGCACCTGCACGTTCAAATGCAATCGTCGAATCATACTCGCAGTTTGTTCCTGGAAATACAGGTATAAATACATTGGGCTTTGCTACTTTATTTTTGCATACATATATTTCTTTTGCATCATAAAGTTTTGTTTCAATCGCATCGGTTTCCTTAACCGCTTTTGTTGGAAATACCTTTTCCAGTTTTCCTGTCCATGCTTTTAATGCCTCGTCCATAGATACGGTTGTATCTTGATATACAAATCCATCATTCTCAGAAAGAACTTCGGCAACAATTTTGTATTCTACACCGCTTTCTGATACAGCTTCCAGCTTATCTGCTGAAACCTCTGCAAGGATACTTCCCATTTCATTTGCAAAAAGTGCATTTGCTGAGAGTTTCTCGTCAAATGCCACTCCCATTTTATTTCCAAACGCCATTTTTGCCGCCGCTGCTACAATGCCTTTCGAATCAAGTGCATACGCAGCCACTATCACCTTGTCTGCTATTAGCTTCGCAATTGCATTATAAAGCTTCATAACTTTCTCGTATTCCGGAAGGTCATACTCATTTTTTGGCAATTCAAACACTATAAGTTTATCGCCTGCCTTTTTTAACTCCGGCGTAATAATATTCTGCTGTTTGGCAACATCCACTGCAAATGAAACAAGCGTAGGTGGTACATCAATTTCATTAAAGGTTCCTGACATGGAATCTTTCCCGCCTATGGATGCCAGCCCATAGCCCATCTGTGCATCATAAGCACCCAAAAGTGCTGCAAATGGTTGACTCCAGCGAGAAGCTTCCTTTGTCATACGTCTGAAATATTCCTGGAATGTAAACCGTATCTTGGTAAAATCTCCGCCTGAAGCCACAATCTTAGCCATAGATTCTGTAACTGCGTACACTGCGCCATGGTATGGGCTCCAGCTTGATAAATATGGATCAAATCCATATGCCATCATTGTAACTGCATCTGTCTTTCCTTTCAATACTGGAAGCTTTGCAACCATTGTCTGTGTCTCTGTGAGCTGGTATTTTCCACCATAGGGCATAAATACGCTTCCTGCGCCAATCGATGCATCAAACATTTCCACCAGACCTTTTTGAGAACATACATTGAGATCGTTCAAAACCGCAAGCATTGCTTCCTTTATATTATCTTTGCTGAGTGCCTCTTCCACCTTTCTGACTGCTGTCTTTTTGAAATAATTATCTTCTTCTACAGGCGTATCAACAAATACATTGGTTTCCTGATGCGCACCGTTTGTATTCAAAAAGGCTCTTGCAATATCGACAACTTTTTTACCTCTCCACAGCAGTACAAGCCGTGGTTCTTTGGTTACAGTTGCCACTTTGACTGCCTCAAGATTTTCTTCTGCTGCATATGCAAGGAACTGATCGGCATCTTTGGGATCTACAACAACCGCCATTCTTTCCTGTGATTCAGAAATAGCAAGTTCCGTTCCGTCCAAGCCTGCATACTTCTTTGGCACCTTGTCCATATCCACAATCAATCCATCTGCTAATTCACCGATTGCCACAGATACACCACCTGCCCCAAAATCATTGCACTTTTTGATAAGCCTGCTAACTTCCGGCCTACGGAACAATCTCTGAAGCTTGCGTTCTGTCGGTGCATTTCCCTTCTGGACTTCGGCGCCGCAAGTTGTCAATGATGTTGTAGTATGCACCTTGGAAGAGCCCGTTGCCCCGCCGCAGCCATCACGCCCAGTACGTCCTCCTAACAAAATAATGATATCCTCTGGATCAGAATTTTCGCGAATCACGCTCGATCTTGGCGCTGCAGCAAGTACCGCCCCGATTTCCATCCTTTTCGCTACATAATTTGGATGATAAATTTCCTTCACAAGACCTGTAGCAAGTCCAATTTGATTGCCATAGGAAGAATATCCGCTTGCAGCGCCGCGAACGAGTTTCTTTTGGGAAAGTTTTCCTTTCATTGTATTTCCTACTGGAACAGTAGGGTCTGCGGCTCCTGTGATACGCATTGCCTGATATACATAGGTACGTCCTGACAGCGGATCACGGATCGCACCGCCTAGACAGGTCGCAGCACCACCAAATGGTTCAATTTCTGTGGGATGATTGTGGGTTTCATTCTTAAAATTCACAAGCCATTCCTCAGTGACAATCCCTTTTCCATCTCCCTTATCTATTTCTATCGGAACTACAATGGAACATGCATTAATCTCATCTGATTTCTCCAAATCTTCTAGTCTGCCATCTTTTTTGAGCTTTCTCATCGCCATTAGTGCCAAATCCATCAGACAAATATACTTATCTTTCTTTCCTGCAAAAATTTCCTCTCTGACAGTCAGATACTTTTCATAAGTCGTTTGAATTGGTTTGGTATAATAACCTTCTTCAAATGCAATCTCCTTAAGCTCTGTAGAAAATGTTGTATGGCGGCAGTGATCGGACCAGTAGGTATCAAGTACTCTAATCTCTGTAACGGTTGGATCTCTGTGCTCTTCATTTTTAAAATAATTCTGGATATGCTGCATATCTGCAAATGTCATCGCAAGTCCAAGGGAATCGTAAAGCTCTTTTAAACTGCTCTTATCCATATCCACAAATCCGTCAAAGCTTACTACATCTTCTGGCTCTTCAAACTCTGTTATCAAGGTGTTTGGCTTCACCATATCTGTTTCTCTTGAATCTACCGGATTTATACAATAATGCTTTATTTTATCAAATTCGCTGTCTGAAATTGTTCCCAACAAAAGATATGTGACTGCCGTCTTTATTATAGGCTGCTCGTCTTCCTTTAGAAACTGCACACACTGCACAGCGGAATCTGCTCTTTGATCAAATTGTCCTGGCAAATACTCTACTGAAAAGCAGCGAGCATCTTCGGGAATTTTAAATTCTTCATGGTACAATTCATCAACAGGCGGTTCCGAAAATACACACTTACAGGCTTCTTCAAAAACAGCATCTGAAAGATTCTGCACATCATACCGAATAAAAATCCGAACCTTTTTGAGTCCAGCAATGCCCAAATATCCTTTTAACTCTTCCTCTAATTCCCGCGCCTTTACCGCAAAGGAATCCTTTTTTTCAACATAGATACGTCTTACGTTTTCCATTTCATAAATCCTTCCTATTTATAGTTCCGCTTCTTCCCTCCGATGCCTTGTCAGCA
>CAJUKA010000061.1:0-8725 GCA_910586585.1 uncultured Lachnospiraceae bacterium | reverse complement strand
GAGATATTTCCTTTCTCTCTTTCGTTCGCTCGGAAATCCTCTGGGCATCGTTCGGTATCTCGCTGTTTTTATAGTTCCGCTTCTTCCCTCCGATGCCTTGTCAGCAGAGATATTTCCTTTCTCTCTTTCGTTCGCTCGGAAATCCTCTGGGCATCGTTCGGGTTTTGCTGTTTTTATAGTTCCACGTATTGCCAGCAGTTAATTTCCATAGTTGGAAACGTTGCTGCTGTCTACGCGCTCAAAATCAACCCAAACATATTTTCCATCTTCTGTAATTCCTTCCATATCTTTCATTTTTCCATTTCCAATAAGCCGCAATGCTGCATCTACAGCCGCGTGTCCCTGTCCAACGCCAGACTGATATACCGTAAACGCCATTTCATTATTGCGAATAGCATCACAGCCATCTTTGGTTGCATCAACGCCCAAAATCGGAAGTGTACTACAGTCAATTCCTTTATCTTTACATGCTTCTACAATACCCAGTGCCATAGAATCATTATTGCAGATAACACAATCCACCGAAGCCCCTGTCCTCAAAAACAGCTCAAATAATTTTTGTGCCTGTCCTGCATCCCAATTCGCACTATCTTCAAATACATAATGAATCTGCCGCCCGCTTTCTCCTAATGCTCTTTTGACACCTGCTACTCTTTTTTTGGTAGCAGAATGATTCTCTGGTCCTGTAATCAGTACTACATTTAATTCCTGTTTTCCTGGGAGCTTGTTTAAAATATATTCTGCCTGAAATTCTCCGGCAAACTCCCCGTCAGAACCTACATACACATACTTTCCCGCCTGCAAATGTTTATCCTCTGGACAACTATTGACAAATACGATTGGGATATCTTCCACACTCATTTTTAACTGCACCACTGTATCTACAGAAACTGGGCTGCAAATAATCACATCATAATTTTCTGCCGCTGCCTTCTTTAATTGTTCAACTTGTCGCTCAATAGAACCTTGCGCATCTTCCATAACAAATTGTACGCCTTCCTGTGCTGCTTTTTCTGCTGCCCCATCTACAAGAGTTTGGCGAAAGGTATCCATCTGATTCAGGGCAAAAAAGATTCGTATCTCATCATTGCCCTTCGCAGATCGCTTTCCGCATCCAGACATTATAACAATCAATAGTACCATTACAAATACGATTCCTGTCCTATTTGTTTTATGTCTTCTTTTCATTGTCCTCCTGCCTCCTCTCTGATCTTGAATCTGGCAATCTGTTGATACAATTCTTCCGCAGAAGATGTCAGCTCCTTTGCACCCTCAGAAACACTTTCACTATTTCCCGTAATATTGTCAACCTGACGCACCATTGACTCAGATGTTGCCAAAATTTCCTCAGAACTTGCTGCTTGCTGCTCTGATATTGCCGCCACATTGGTTGCCACATCATCAACCTTTTCAACTTTTTTAATCAATTCATGAACAAGTCCATTCACTTGATCAATATTGCCAAAAATAGAATCAAATGTCTTTAGGGTATCCTCTACCAAACTGCTGCTATGATTGATATTCTCTACACTTTCCTTCGTTTGTTTTATGGTATCCTTTACCAATCCGTTGATCTGCCCAATCAGACCTTCAATATTATGTACCGCATCTGCACTGGTATTAGCAAGCTGCCCAATTTCTGTTGCCACCACTGCAAACCCACGTCCTGCGTCCCCTGCACGAGCCGCCTCAATCGACGCATTGAGAGAAAGAAGCGCTGTCTGATCTGCAATGTTTCCAATTATCTCTGTAATATTTGTAATCTCTTCCGAAGCGTTTCCTACCTCATTAATCACCTGCTGCAATTTCTTTACAGATGCATCGATATTATTCATTGCGTTGCTAACATCCTGCAAGTCCATTTTTCCATTCTGGGAGATTTTTACTGTTTCCTGCATTCTGTTATCAACCTGATCCCCGTCTTCTTTCGCGTCTGCTACTACCATTGCAAGCGTTGTTGCATGTTCCGCGATTTCACCAACAGAAAGAGAAAGTTGTTCGACTGTAGAATTTAACTCCCGCATAGACTGACTCTGATGTTTGGAAGCATCGTACATTTGTTCTGATATTGTGTCGCTGTCTCCCGCTTGAGCGCTCAGTTTATCAGACATTGCATGTATGGAAGCAATCATCTGCCGCATTGACAAAATAAATTGCTCCACATACCCGCTCATAACTCCGATTTCATCGCTGCTTCTGACTTTTACCTGGACTGTAAAATCTCCATTTGTCATTGCTGTTATTACTTTGATCAGTTCTTTTACTGGACGAATCACAATATGCACGACGCGCTCTACCAAAACTGCCAGCAAAATAATAAATAACAGCCCAATTATCATCATCACATTTCTAACACCATCAATATCTGCATAAATGACATTTGTAGGAATATAAGATACCAAAATCCAGTCTGTTCCCTGTATTTCGGAAAATGCTGTCATATTCTCTCCTATTTCTGCCATCTTAAGATCTCGCTGAGCCACTTTTTGCCAGACACTTTGCATAAAAGCATCTTGAGATGCACTCAGCTTTGTTGAAATCAAGTCATTTTGATGATGTGCAAGAATCGTTCCATCAGAACTGCTTACCAGAAATGCCCTCGCCTGCTCCATCTCGATATAACTATTCACAATAATGCTGATTCGCTCTAGCGTAAGATCAACAGAAATTACCTTCATGGTATCAGAAGCATCATCCAATATCCCTGAAGCGCTGATAACTTCCTCACCTTTTGCATTGGTATATGCCTTTGTGAATCCCATGTTCCAGCGCGTCAGTCCCTCCTGGTACCATACAGATTGTATTGGATCTGCTTCATTCTTCCCGGACTCTGTTGCAGTTATTAAATTTCCATTTTCATCGGCAATATATAACCCTTCCGGATAATTGTCATGAAAACTATAGTAGCTGTCCAAAATCGCCTGTAACTGTTCTTTTTTTGGTTTGGTTTGTTCAATAGACTGTTTGATTGCCTTGAAAGCCGACAGATTTTCGCTGAGCCAAGCCTCAATCTGATTTGTCTGGTTTTCAATGGATGAACTGAGTAAGTTTTCTGAATATTCCTTGATAATATTTTTTGAAATAAAATACAGAAATCCCACCAACAATATTATAATAGCAATCACTACCGGCAATATAATTGCAAGCAGCTTTACTTTTATAGAAACAATTTTCTTTTGCCCTTTTTCTTTCATCATCCGCCGCCTTTCTTTGCGCTTTCAATCACTCTTTTCCATTCCAACAGTATGTGCATAGCTTACAGCGCTCCAGCCCTGTAGCTTCCAGCATATCATCCAGCCTGTTAAACCGAAGGGTAGTAAAATTCAGCTCCTTTCGAATCTCTTCAACCATCTGCTCATATTTTTCTGTTTCAGGGTCTGCATATTCCTGCAGCACCTCCTCCGTCACCTGACCGTTTTCCAGCCGTTCTATAACACGCCTCGTAATCAAATCCAGCTCAGAAGAAGAACGGGAAAAATTCAAATACTTGCAGCCATACAGCAGTGGCGGACAAGCGGGCCTGATATGAACCTCTTTTGCACCGCTTTGGTACAGAAATTCTGTTGTCTCTCTTAACTGTGTTCCTCTGACAATAGAATCATCAATCAATAACAGACTTTTATTCTTTATCAGTTCATCAACTGCTAAAAGTTTCATCTTTGCAATCAAATTTCTCTTGCTCTGCATGGTTGGCATAAACGAACGCGGCCATGTTGGCGTATATTTGATAAATGGTCTGGAAAAGGGAATTCCTGACTCATTCGCATATCCTACCGCATGTGCAATACCAGAATCCGGCACGCCTGCAACGATATCAGGCTGCACATTATCCCGCTGCGCCATTTTCTCTCCGCAATGATACCGCATCTGTTCTACATTGACACCCTCGTACGAGCTTGCAGGATATCCATAATAAACCCATAAAAATGTGCAGATTTTCATGTCTTTTTGCGGATTTGCAAGTGTAACACAATTTTTCTCTGTCAATACAACAATCTCTCCTGGGCCCAACTCTTTATAATCCACATAACCCAGATTTTTGTATGCAAAATTTTCAAAAGACGCACAAAATCCATCTTCCTTTTTCCCGATAGCAATTGGCGTTCTGCCATATTTATCTCTCGCAGCATAGATTCCTGCCTTGTTCATCAAAAGAATCGATAACGAACCATCAATCACATCCAAGGCAAGATTTAACCCCTCGATCAGATTTTCCCTTCGATTTATCAGTGCTGCTACAAGCTCTGTTGCGTTGACTTCTCCGCCGCTCATCTCCTGAAAATGTGCATGTCCCACATCAAACAGCCGCTGCACCAGTTCATCGGTATTATTTATTTTTCCCACAGTTGTTATCGCAAACGTGCCATGATGAGAACGAATCACTAACGGCTGCGGCTCATAATCCGAAATACAGCCGATACCGTAATTCCCATGCATTTCATTTACATCTTTATCAAACTTTGTTCGAAATGGTGCATTTTCAATGTTGTGAATGGCTCTGTTAAAACCATCTTTCCCATAAACTGCCATCCCTCCTCGTCTGGTTCCTAGATGAGAATGGTAATCAATGCCAAAGAACAAATCAAATACACAATCCTGTTGTGATACTACTCCAAAAAAGCCGCCCATTTTTATAACCATGCCTTTCTATATAAAATCAATATTATTGTTCTACTTCTATTATATTTCCTAAAAAGGAATATCACAAGGAAAATTTTTCAACATCTAAAAAAGACAGCAACAGTTTCGCTTTTGCCAAACTGTTACCGTCTTTTTTGTATATAGGTATTGTAATCCGGCAATTCTTCGCCGTCTTTCTTCAACTGTTGCTCATATTCCTTATCATATTTTCCATAAAAATATAGTTCTAACAAAGTTTTAAAATCTGGAAACTTTTTTTCTCCCTTCACAATCCCATTCTCATCAAGATATCCTGCTTTTTTCCAATCAAACACAGTCTGATCAAAACTGCAGATCTGCCAAGTATCTGGATTTTGCACACAGGCTTTTGTCTGCCCAAGGTCAATGCACAGCGGTCCATCCCATTCACCAATGGGTACAAACTGTTTAATTTTATCAAGCTCTAAATTGACAAGTCCACTGTCTGTACAAATTCTTCGAAAGCTTTCCATCAATGCATACAAATTTCTAAGCGGCTCTTCCTTTGGCAGCGACAACAATTCAATCCACCATAACCCCTTTTCACTTCCTGGTCTGTCATTCTCTATCCCATCTACTGGAACTGGTGCACAAATCACCGTAAACTCATAACAGTATGCCTTTAAATAAGTACGAAAAATAGATGGAAGTTCTATGCCAAATTTTTTTTCAAATTTATTGATATCTGCGTCTGTCACTGTAGACGGGCTTAACATCGTCTTTTTTGCTACTCCGCGGTCTATCAGCGCCTCAAAAGCCCCCGCTATAAATTTTTCTTCCTCCATTTGCGCCATTTTTATTCCCTCTTTACTGCATTATGTAATATTTCTTTAGTATATTTTAAGACTATACCATACTGAAAAAAGATTTTGTTGAAAATGGCGAAATCCATATTGAAAATGGCGAAATTCGTATTTCTTTGATACTCTGCGATAGTTATTTTCGAAGCTTATTGCCGTCCATGTGTGTACAAAATCAATCTGACATCAAAGAGTCCGCTTTCATCATTAATTTCTATACTTCCATTATACTTTTCAACGATTTTTTTCACATTCTTAATTCCAAGTCCATGAACCTGTGAATTGTCTGATTTATCATATTCTTTTGTAGAGATATATTTATCTGCTGTCTTAATCAATACCCCATTATAACTGTTTTTAATATTGATAAAAAGAATGCCTCTCTGATAGGTAATATTGATATGCAACAGTTTATCATCTGACTCTTTTGCTGCAGATATGGCATTATCAAGCAAATTACCCAATATAATATTCCAGTCAAACGTCTGAATATCCAATTCCTGCGGAACACATACTTTACACTTAAAATTCCCAAGGTCATTCCCTGCTCTGTTAATCATGAGATTCAGCAAACTGTCTACATCTGTATTCCCGCTGCTCACATATTCCTTCTCATTTGTCATATACATCTGCATATTTTTGATGTAGCTTTTGATATCTTCCACCCGTTTGCCTTCTGCCATCATCAAAATCTCACTAAGATGGTGTTTTAGATCATGTCTTAATCCACGGATTTTCTCCTCGGATTTCATGACAATCTCAAGCTGATTCGAATAACTCTCAAGCTGTCGTTCTACAAGCGCGCTTTCCTCAAGCTTTGTATATGCCCCTACCATCTCATCACAAATATAAAAAACAATCAAATTCAAGAGAATCATCCCGACACCCATGATTGCCACCACATACTGGCTTTTTGTTTCACTAACAACTAATACAAGGAGCAAAAGCACACATACAATCGGCAAAAATATCAGCAAATCCCAATGTTTCAGGGCGATATCCTTCCTCATATTTTTGATTCCGAACTTCTCTA
This sequence comes from uncultured Lachnospiraceae bacterium, assembly GCA_910586585.1. Lineage (GTDB taxonomy): Bacteria > Bacillota > Clostridia > Lachnospirales > Lachnospiraceae > COE1. The sequence goes on along the minus strand of CAJUKA010000061.1, from coordinate 2,233 downwards.
TCAAACGCTCACACATAAAATTCAGCAAATAAGACAAATACTGACCGCCACTTCTAATCGCTTCCTCTATGTCATAACTATCAAGCAGATACAATGTAGCTACACCGCAAAACATATTCATGCCGCAGATTAGGGCGGTAGCAAGCAGTTTCTTTCCCTGTTTGCCTGGATAAATCTGAGAAAGCAGCCAGATAAAGATACTATTAAGTCCAAAATCAATAATTGGCATATCCGATGTACCAACAAAATATCTGGCAAAAACTCCTGCTGCAAAATAACATCCATATGCGGTCAGTTCCTTCGATTTTTTGATCTTGGCTGTATCAAAAAAACAGTGCATATATTTGTAAATAATATAGATTAACAGTACATTCAATCGTTCCGCCCCCACGCACAGTCCATAATATGCTTCCTAACCAATTTCCTGTATGGCTGACTAATATTCAATATAATATTTCCCCTCATTTTCACATTTTCATAACTGCACTCATTCATGTGGCTCATATTAATGATAAAGGACTGATGTATTTGGATAAAATTGTGTGGAAGCTGTACCATAAGATCTTTTATTCTGCCCGTAAATGATATTTTCTCATCAAGTGTTACCATATTCACTTTCTTGTTATCACTATAAAAATAGACAATCTCCTTATATGGTATCCTGCAGTTATATCCATTTGCCTTATATTCGAACAATTTATTATTCCTGTTGTGCAGACGCATCGCCTCTTCAATCGTATCCTCAATATCCTGTGCGCTTACAGGTTTGATCAAAAAATCAATTGGATGAATTTTAAAAAGCTCTAGTGCATAGCTGCTCTTTGAAGATATATAAGCAATGCTGATATCTGGATTTTCAAGCTCATTTCTGATTAATTTTCCAATCTGTATACCATTTGTTGATACAAGCTCTATATCAAGAAACAACAAATCAATATGTATCTTTTTGGTAAGATCTTCATACAAAGCTTCCCCTGTGTGCCAGACAGAAACTTCTATCTCCACTTTGTTTTTTTTGCTGTATTCCTGTATCATATTTGTGATTTGAACACATGTGTCTCTTTCATCATCGCAAATACCGATATTGTACATCTTCACCATGCCTTTCCGTTCTTCATCCATTGTTCGCTGCAAACTTTATTTTTTTTGCATTTACTTTGACTACCGGCCGTATTCCAAATCCTTCTGTACCGACTTCCATTGTGCGCAAAATCTCTTTTCGATAGCCATTGTCTACCATATAGCACCGGCTGGATTTATCTGGCACTGGCTCTCTGAGCCACCAAAGATATGCCTCAAGTCCTAAGTCCAAAGAAAACATTCTGTACCATAACGTTTGGTCCTGCTGAACAGCCTGTCTGGTTGGCAGCGCATAAATACTAACATTTGCTTCCTTCAACCATGATAGCTCATCTTTTGAAAGCAAATAAACAAAATCTGTTGTCTCTATTGGTGTTTTGTCAAGTGCATTTCCATTTGTAATATTTTGTGTAGGGAGTAATGCCGCTTTTTCTTTTTTGGAAAACCCTGTGAGAAATCCAGGTTCCCCGATATAGCCATTCTTGTTTTCTGACATCGCACTCGCAATCGGGCCAATCCCTTCATATCTTACAGTTTCTTCATCAGAATTGAGCCATGCCCTAATATCTGAATCTGCCCAACAATTGCTGCCGCGCACAAATGCCTGCAATTCAAAATCCCTATCAGCTTCTGTCTCATGAACACTCCAGTAACTATTTCCTTCTTCATCCTCATTGAATACCCCACTTGCCGGTGCATCAAATGCCTTGAATGTCAAAATCTTCTCAGAGATGAGAACCGTTTCCCAATCTTCCCCAATTTTGATAACCCTCCACTGAATTGGCTCTCCCAAATAAGTGCCAAATGATACACTGTCCCCTGTCTGCAGATTCAAAGCCACACCTTGTTCATAAAAGAACATAAAAATACATATCGATACTACTGCTACAAACTCTATCAGTTCAAAAAGCCGTTTGCCTGTATTTGATTTCGTTTTCTGCTGCTTTTCTGCATTTTCAACATTGCACAATTCCTTCAAATTCTTGTCCTTTGTATTCCAAATATTCATCATGAACCTCTTAGACAATCTGTTTCATCTTTCTGCTTTCTATCAATAATGCCCTGTATTTTCATAGTTATTGCCTCCTCATTGTCGGAGGTAGTGTCAAATCTACTACCCTATTTTTATTTCTAAACCTTTATTTTTCGGGAG
>CAJUKA010000060.1:6001-25477 GCA_910586585.1 uncultured Lachnospiraceae bacterium | reverse complement strand
TTTTCCTGTAAAATGGGAGGTTTTTTTGCGAAAAATTTTTACTCGTCATAGCTGTGTATTGGCATAACAGGCTGGATTTGTGATGACAGGCGTGCTGCAAAGCTGCGGGAAGCAGTTCGCAGTATTCCGCTTGACAAAATTTTAGTTGAAACAGACGCACCCTATCTAACACCCAAAAATGTCGCGAATTTAAGCAGAACAAATGTACCGCAAAATATTAAGTATGTAGTGAGAGAGCTTGCAAAGTATATGAGCGTTGCAGAAGAAACACTCATTGAGAACGCCAAAAAGAATACGGAAAGAATATTTCAAATAGTGTAAACGTAGTAAAATTTCTGCTTGACAGAAAAATACTGCTGCCTATATAATAAACAAATAGGCGTTAGCGTCGAAATAATTTAAGCTGCTGCAGTTTGTGATAGAATGAGAAAATGAGCACAGCTTTTAGGAGGATGTGTTGTATGTTAATTGTTATTGTAATGGAGAAAATTGCAAATTAAATACTGCAAGGGTGGATTTTGCCAAAATGGTATGTTTCAGGCTCGGAGTCTGCCCATTTGCTGACCGTATCAACTGTCAGCGTTTTCGCCTTACAATGATAAAAATAATATACTGAGAGTCCGATATCTTGATATTGATCAATAGACCATGGTATTTTATTGCTTGCGGGCAGCCATGGTTTTTTTGTGCGCAAAGGCAGCCAAAAGAAGTGTTTTGGCAAAGTTTACGCGCGTTTCTCTGCGATTGTGAATAGATGTCATGATATCCGTACAGAATATTCTTTTTCAGAATTGTAAGGAAACATTTTTGAAAAGGGAGAATATTGAAATGAATATAGAAAAACAAATAGAATTTGATAAAATAAAGCAACTTTGGATGGATTTGACAGTAACCGACGGAGCAAAAGAAAAGATTCAAGAGATTACAGTTTGCTTGTCGGAAGGAGCGCTAAAGAAGCAGCTAAAAGATACGACAGATGGCAGGTTTATGATTGAAAAGCTGGGAACACCGCCGCTGCAAAATGTTGCAGAAGTGAAAGATATTCTGATGATTGCAGAGAAGGGAGACTGTCTTACACCCTATCAGCTTGAACGGGTTGAAACTGTTTTGACAGCAATCAGACGTTTAAAAGAGTATTTGGAACGCGGAAAAATGTATCACAATTCACTTGGATTTTATGAGGAAAACTTAAACGCGGCAGAAGAACTGCACAGTGAGATTTACCAGCAGATAAGAAATGGCGCTGTAGATGACTGCGCATCAAAAGAATTAAAGCAGACGCGCCTTCAGATAATAAAATGTGAAGAGCAGATGAAACAAAAAGCAGAGCAGATAATGCGTTCTTATAAAGATTGCATGGCAGATCATTACTGTACAATCCGCAATGGAAGAATCTGCGTTCCAGTCAAAAAGGAATGTAAATCTAAAATAGCAGGGAGTGTGATTGACAAATCCGCCACAGGCAGTACGTTGTTTATGGAGCCAGCGAGTGTTTCTCAATTTTATGAGGAATTGCAGATGTTAAAAATCAGTGAAGAAAATGAAGTATATCGTATTTTGTATACATTGACTGCAATGGTGGCAGAAACAGCAGACCTCATGAATGAAAATATCAGAATGATCGAGAAACTGGATTTCATTTTTTCAAAAGGGAAATTGAGCATTGATTTAGATGCCGTAGAACCTGTGCTGAACACAGAACGCCGCATTGTATTAAAAGATGCCAGGCATCCCTTGATGAATCAATTAATCAGTGTTCCGCTTCAGTTTGAGATTGGCGTGAAAAATAGAGGAATTATTATTACAGGTCCCAATACCGGAGGTAAAACAGTGGCGATAAAGACCGTGATGCTCAATTGTATCATGGCACAGTGCGGACTGCATGTAACCTGCAAAAAAGCAGATATCTGCATGAACAGCGCTTTTCTTTGCGATATCGGAGATGGACAGAATATTGCAGAAAATTTGTCTACATTTTCTGCACATATCAAAAATGTATTGGAAGTATTGAGCGAAGTGAATAAGGACAGCTTTGTGATTATGGATGAGCTGGGGTCAGGAACCGATCCGGCAGAAGGAATGGGCATTGCGATTGCGATCTTAGAAGAACTTAGAAAAAGTGGTGCAAATTTCCTGGTTACAACACATTATCCCGAAGTGAAAGAGTACGCGGATAAGACTCCAGATATTATCAATGCGCGAATGACTTTTGACAAAGAAACATTGCGGCCAACCTATCAAATGGTAATTGGCGAGGCAGGGGAAAGTTGTGCCTTTTATATTGCAGACAGACTAGGAATGCCAAATGAAATGCTTAAGACCGCACTTAGAGCAGCTTATGGAGAGGAGGCAGTTTGTGCATATCATTTCCAAAAGGAAGATACGACTCTGGAAAAAAAGAACACAACCAAGCTGCCAAAGCTCAAAAAGACAACAACCAAGCCAGATTTAAGCAGTAAATACCAGATAGGGGACAGCGTTATCATATATCCCGACAAAAAGATAGGGATTGTCTGCAGACCGATCGATGAGAAAGGTATCTTGAGAGTACAGCTTCCAAACAAGAAAATATGGATAAATCATAAGCGGGTAAAACTTCATATAGCGGCGAAGAAACTTTATCCAAAGGATTATGATTTTTCTATTTTGTTTGATTCTGTCATAAACAGGAAATTGCGGCATAATATGGAAAGAAAGTATATAGAAGAAATAATTTACCAGGAAGAATAAAATAGATTCTTGGAGTTTCTTTGTGCACATTGATGGAAAATCAGCTGCCCATAACAAGAAACCGAAGACGGAACTGTTACAAAAGTTCGATAATTTATACAATCGTAAAGTTGACATTTTTTCAAGAAATGATACAATTCTAATAGTATTATGATTGCAACTCCGAGAAAGGCGAAGGTATTTTTATGGGACATGACAGACACAAACATAAAGAAACCCTTTCCGTTCTTCTGATTTCTAACACGGGGCAGAACAGCAAACAGTTCCATATTTCTACACTGTTTTTAAAATTGGCTGTGAGTATTGTGGCGCTGGTTTGCGTTGTGGCAGTAGCTGTGGTGTTTTGGTTTGGAACAGATTCCAGAAAGACTGCAAAGCTTCAGGAACAGTTGACGGCACAGGCAGAACAGATGCAGAAGTTAGAAGAAGAGAAAGAAAGTTTAAAGAGCAGAAATATCGAACTTACACAGAAGAATGAGGCACTGCGCAAAGAACAGCAGGAGCAGCATCAGGAAGAGACAACCGAGGAGGAAACTCAGTCAAGTGACCCGTTCTGTCCAACTCGTCATCCATATGATGGGAATGGGATGTGGATTGATCCATATGCAGAGGGTCATGAGTATATGTCAATTCATACAAAGGCAGAAGGAAATGTGATAGCGGCGGGAAATGGAACCGTAGTTTTAGTAGGCTCTGATGAGACACATTCGTTAGTTATAGAGATAGACCATCAGAACGGTTACAGAACCCGATATATGTGTATGCAGGAAGTAGAAGTAAATGTACAAGAAGGCGCACAGGCTGAAAATGGTGATGTGCTTGCCAAAATACTTACAGATGATACGCAGTTGGATTATCAGGTGATTTTTAATGATAAAATAATAGACCCGCTATTAGTAATTGAAGCGAAAGGATAAGGGGAAAACGATGTTTGGAAGAGAAAAAAACAAATTGTATTCAGATGATTCAAAGACAGTAGTCAGTACACTCATAGGAAAGGAGACTGTTTTTGACGGGGATTTGACGTCTGGTGAGGCACTTAGGATTGATGGTGTAGTCAATGGAAACTGCAAATGTGAAAAGAAGCTGATTTTGAGTCCGGATGGGAAAATTAAAGGAAATATTTCGGCGCAGAGTGTTATTATCTCCGGGGAAGTAGATGGAGACATTACTGTGACAGGGAAATTAGAGCTGCTTTCGTCAGGAAAGATTGCCGGCGATATTGTGGCAGGTTCCCTTGTGATTGATGAGGGTGCAAGTTTTGACGGCAGGTGTACAATGGCATCTGTGTCTTCTAGCCCATCCTATAGTAGTAGTGAAGATTAGCGCGAAAAGAGTTTCTAACTGCTTACAGCAAAGGCTGTTTCGCAGAGAAACTCTAAAGTCTGCAGTGCAGACTTTTTTCGCACTGAAAAACGCCAAAGACAAGCGTTTTTCATCGGGATTTGTGTTTCCGCGCAGTGGGAACAAAATTAAAATGAGAAACTTCGAGTGATAGTGTATGATTTTTGTATGCTGTCACTCGATTTTTTTGTAAATATTTATGGAAGCGGTTAATTGTTTACGAGTGTAAACCGATATAAATGATGATAGTATTAGACAAAAGCAAAATTATTTGTGCGCAAATGGAGGAATTTGTTGATGGGTGAATTGACACCAAGCGAAAATGAATGGCTTATTATGGAAGTATTATGGAACCACGAGGGGGCTATGACTGCCGCAGAAATTATAGAGGAAATGAAGGATACACGCAGTTTGAACAAAAATACAATCAAAGTAATGATTAACAGGTTGTTGGGCAAAAAAGTAATTGATTATCAGGTCGATGAAAATGATATGCGCGTCTATCACTATTATCCAGCACGCAGCAGAGAAGAATGTTTGAATCTCAAAAGTGAGCGCTTTGTGAAAAACTATTTTGGCGGAAATACATCTATGGCGGTGGCAAGTTTTTTGAAATCCGCAGATATTTCCAGGGAGCAGTTAAGTGTTCTAAAAAGTATTGTGGAAGAATTGGAGGAAAAAAATAGGGAGGATTCTGAAATCTGACAGGGAGGAGTCAACAATAATGGCAACTGTGCAGGAAATTTTGGTAGTTTTCAAAAACTTTCTGGATTTTGCATCCATATACTGCCTCATAAAGTGCTTAAAGGCAATGCTGTGTGGCATAGCTGTGATGCCGTTTATACTTTTCATTCACCGATTATTAAAGAATAAATTGGCTACTACAAGCTGTTATGTTATGCTGCTGCTTGCGCTGATGCCATTGATGGGAATGAGCAGGCTTTTTTATCAAAAATATTTTGCCTGGGTAACAGTTGTTCTTTCAGAGTATGCGAAAGTAGCGTATGGATATATTTATTTTGGAGTGATGTTTGCATTGGCGGGCGTTTTTGCAATCAAAATGTTTCAGATGAAAAAGAATTTGAAAAGCTGTGCTCAGATAACAAAATCGGATATTATAGCAAAAACAATCAATCAAGTGACAGACAAAGACAAAACAACATTTCAAAGAAAGTATTTGGAACAGACAAAGATATATATTGTTGAAACAGATGAAAGCCCGTTTTCGGGCGGCCTGTTAAATCCATATATTGTAATGCCAAAAATAATGTGGGAAAATTGGGACGAAAAAAGAATTACTGCTGTTTTGTGCCATGAAATGATGCACATTAAATCAGGACATATTTTATGGATTACAATTTTTAAAGTCCTCACCATTTTGTGGTGGATAAATCCGCTGATATACCTGTGCGAGGCAATTTTGAAAGAAGATATTGAACATGCTTGTGATGAAAGGTGTATCCTTTATGCAGGAATTTCAAAATACGAATATGGCTGTTTGCTCTTAGCAATGATAGAACAGATAAATGGCAGCCAAAAAGCGGTGGCTGCTTCATTTTTAAACAAAACAGATTTTACACTGCTTAGAAAGCGGCTAAGCTATATTGCATGCAGAAACAAAAGCAATAACTATTGTGACAGGCAGAGATTAAAATTTGAACTATTCTGTATTTGTATGTTGTTGATGGTAGGACTGATTTGTACAACATCGTATCCCAGATATACAATACTGCATGAGGTAACGCTATTTGGCGAGGATTTCAGGACGATTGCATATGAGGAGCCTTTGGTGCAGGAAGCCTTTAAGATAGAGAATGGACGCCTTTTGGTTGACAAGTCAAAGTTTGAAGAATTGGTGGCTTCAGAAAATATTACAGATGAATATGTGTATGCTTCTTTTGATACGATTATGAAGCTTCCCGGAATGGGTGGATTAGGAAATGTAGGAATGGTAAATGTTGCAGATTCAGATGATATTTTTTATCTCAGTGAAGATACATTATGCAACAGGATATTAGCGTTTTGTTTGAAATATCTAATATAAAAATAAGGGTATGTAGGTTCGCATTGTCAAACACAAAGAGGTTGTGAACTTACATAGAGCAAGAATGGAGGATTTTATGAACATTTCATTGAACAACAGTGCGTTTTCAGTTTTGACACAGCATTATGGAAAAGGACTGAAAAGCACAGAAGAAAAGTTGGAACGGCAGCAGAAAGCGCAGTCCCAGATTGCCTTCTTTGAAAACCAAAAAGAAGGGCTCAAGGACATGAAGTGCACAACGCTTGATGAGATTGCACAGAAACTGGATCTGTTTAATACATATGAAGCGCAGATTGCGGAAGTTAAGAAGCAGTACAATCAGGAACAGATGATGCATAGTTTAGATGAAGCCAGAGAGCGCGGTGAAAAGATTGCAGAGGCTGCCAAAGAGCTTGAGGCAAAGACACCAGAAGAGAGGAAAGAAGAGCAGATCAAGGAAGCGCTTGGCATTGAAGATGAAGGTATGCTTTCTGAAATGCTTGAAGAGATGCCAGAAGAAGAGATGCTTGAAGAGGTACTTGAAGAAAGCAAAGAGCAGCTTGAAGATATGGAGAATATGGAAGAGCTGCCAGAAATTGTGGAACAGGAAAAAATGACCCAGGAGTATTTGGAAAAACAATATGTTCCAATTGATATCAGGGCATAGAAATAAACGGTATGCAGGGAAGAATAAGTGATTATAAAAAGCAAAAAGAGGCAGAGGTTTTGTACAAAAACCCAGCAGAATATGAAAAGTATATTATCAGAAATTATGACTGCATGAAAACGCAGGAGTATGAGGTAATTGTCAGCCAAAGACTTTATTACAGGGCAACCAAGGACAAAAAGATAGAACAATGGCTGGAATTTAATTTGAATTTGCTGCCGTTTTGCATGAAAAGCCTTCAAGATATGATTGCTGTCACAGGTGGACATATTGTAAGCTGCATCTATCGTATGAATAATTATAATAATATAAGTACAGAGGTTTGTGCTGTAGATGAGCTGAGTGAAGCAGGACTACTTTGTGATAGAATAACAAGCCGTTCTGTTATCAGGACGACAAGTGTCAGTGAGATTGAAGAGCAGGTAAAATATAATAGTATATTCTGGACGCCTGAAATAGAAAGCGCAGGATTTAAAGCAAAGGCATAAAGTGTAATCGAGAGTACATTGTATAAATAGGGGAGGAATGAGATATGAGTACAATACTTAGCGGTATGCCAAGCGTAGTAGAAAGTGTTTCTACATACTACAACACATCAAACACCAACAAAAAAACCAAGGCAGAAGAGTCAAAAGAAGAAATGGTAATCAAAAAACCAGAGGATTCCAAAGAGACTGAGAAAAAGACACAGGTAGGCGGCAAAACAATTGGAACGCCGGAGCTTAGTGAAAAAGGGGCAAAATATTATGAAGAGTTGAGAAAAAAGTATTCTCATTTGGATTTTATTCTTGTGAGCAAGGACCAAAAAGAATTTGCCAAGGCCAATGCTTCAAAATATGGAAATTCCAGAAAAATGGTGGTTCTTATTGATGAAGAAAAGGTTGAACGTATGGCTGAGGACGAGAAGTACCGCAGCCAGTATGAAGGGATTATTGCCAAGGGTGCAAGCGGCTTATCCCAGCTCAAGAACCAATTAGCCAATAAAGGGCTGAACGTAAAGAGCTGTGGCATTAGAGTCAATGATAATGGAGCGGCGTCCTTCTTTGCTACCATGGAGAAGTCTTTCAAAGCGCAGCGGAAAAAGGCACAAGAGCGGCAGGCGGCAAAAAAAGCTGCCAAAAAAGCAGAAGAGAAAAAGGCGCAGAAAGAAAAACGTCAGGAGAAACTTGAGGAGAGCAGGGCAGAAAGAAAAGATGTCGAAGAGACCGATGACGAGATAACATTTACCGCCGACTCGATTGATGAACTGATGGAAAAGATTGAAAGTATGGAGTACCTGTTTAGAAATGACAGTATGATGGGGATGCAGGAACCACAGGAAGGGCATCGGTTTGATTCCAGCATATAAATTGTATAGAATTTTCAGAAAATTATAAAAAATTTCAGAATTGCTATTAAATAATTGTGTTATATTACCGATATATATTACGTAAACACAAAAGTAATTTACATTTCTGAAATATCGGAAAGGATATGAATGTAGAATGAATATAAATAGTACTAGAAATGCACTTTTAAGAGCAAGAAATTTAAGAAATGCAAAAAGAAGCCGCAGCAGAAGAGTGATGAGCAGCAGAACAAATACAACGAATAGAGGTTCTAATACAAATTCGATAAAACGACCCTCTTCTATAGGTTCATCATCACAGTCAAAACAGATTTCATTGTATGAAAAGATTGAGAAAGCTGCAAGTGATATACAAAATACTACAAAAAACATGATTGTTATTGGAAATATGACATATTCCGATGACGAGGCAGGCAAGGCAGCCAAAGAAAAGGGCTGGGAAAGTCTTGTTTCTAATATCAAGAAATTTGTGTCAGACTTCAATACGGTTGTTAATGGTCTTGATGATATTGCAGGTGCAACAAATCTGGCGCAGAAGAAAACACTGGACAATATTGTATCAGCGAATGCAGACCAGCTCAAAGAGATTGGAATTACGGTCTCAAAGAGTGGGGAGCTTTCCATTGATGAAAAGACTTTGACAAGTGCAGACCAAGAAAAAGTAAAGGCTTTGTTTGCAAAAGAAAACAGCTTTGCAGATAAGATTAGCAGCAAGATGGAAGCAGTAGAGAGTTCTGCAGCAAGCAGTCTCACCGTTTTGAATAAGATGTATGGCGCTACCTCAACATATAACAAATATGGAACAAGCAATTCCTACTTTGGCAGTAACAACTATTTTAACAGTGGTTACTTCAATAATTATGGAAGTTATATGAACAGCGGAAGCTGGTATATTTAATAATTGTGCTCCTAAATAATCCTAAATATAATTCCTAAATAAAAGAAGCGGCGAATTTAAAGCGGCTTCTTTTATTATAGAATAGGAAATTGCGAATACAAAAATCATTGTAACAAAAAACGAAGTTTTTTGCAGATTGAGCGCGCTGGCGCTCAATTTTTTATGCACAGGGGCACGTAAGGAAATTAGCAGCTTTGCTGCACGTGACCCGCGCGGCGAGTAGGGGAAGATGGCTCTTCCCTACTTGATTGCACACAAACGCAGAATAAAAATATACTGCTGAAGCGCCGCACAATAAATCTTCTCTACGTGATTGTATACAGGCTAAAAAAGGCAATCGCGCCATCCGGTTTAACAAAAAATTTACTTGCAATAGGTAGATAGATAAGCGATAATTAGAACAAAATATCTATGATTTATCTTGGCGCCACAACAATAGCAATGTAAACAGGTTTGTATTGATGGAGAGGAGACCGTTATGATATGGAATCAATCAAGAGAATGTATGAGTCGTGATGAGATGAATGAACTACAGGGACGACAGCTTGTAAAGCTTGTAAAGCATATGTATCATAATGCAGAATATTATAGAATGAAGATGAAGCTGCTAGGAATTGAGCCAGGTGATATTCAGGGGATGGAAGACTTAGATAAGCTTCCGTTTACGACCAAACAAGATTTGAAAAGGGCAGATTGGGGGGAGCTGTTTGCGGTGCCGCAAAATGAAATTATCAGATATCAGACTACATGCATTGCCGCTGGATCGGAAGTTATGATAGGATATACCAAGAATGATTTGCGTATATGGAAGGAGTGTGCACAGAGAGCGATTCATACAGCCGGGCAGCAAAATACAAAAGAACTGCAATCATTGATACAGGATGATATGTTATGGGCAGAAAAATCTGTATTGGAAAAGTCAGCAGCAAAAGAAAATATAATATGTGGCTTATGCAGGTTTGCAGGTTCTTGGTTTGCAGGTGCATGTAAATATCAAAAGGGTATGCATGTGCAGGAGGATTATTTTCTTGCAGAGGTGCTGGATGCGAATACATCGACTGCGGTTCCAGATAGGTGCAAGGGAGAGTTGGTAGTTACGACACTCAGCAAAGAGGCAGTTCCTTTAATAAGATACAAGACAACAAACATTACCAGTATTCATCATGAACGATGTGAGTGCGGAAGGACAACTGCACGGATCGAAAAATTTTGTGAGAGGGCAGATGAGGTGCTTCTGATAAGAGGCAACACGGTATTTCCGTCTTATATCGAATCTGTTCTTGTGGATTTGGAAGATATTCAGGCACATTATATGGTATCTGTCAAAAAAGAAGCTAATCTTGATATTGTGGAGGTGTTTGCAGAGCCTGATGAACCAGGCTGTTTTTCATATACAGATGATGAAATATTAAAAAATAAGATTGCAAGGGCAGTACAGAGTGCGGTGGGAATGAAGCCTAGAGTGATTTTGGCAGAGAACCACTCTACAGGAAATTTTGAAGGTCCAAAAGTAACGATAGCAGATGATAGGAGTTTATAAAAGAACTATAGTTCATTATTTTTTGTGCGTTATTACTAAAGAAAGTATAAAACAAAGATAAATATTGAAAACAATAGACAGATGGTATAAAATATTAGGTAAATAATTATCGGGAAATAGTAAATGAGATAGAAGGGGAGATTTGCCGTGAGGAAGAAATTATTAGCTGTTGTACTGTCTGTTTCTTTATTGTCTGCATTATTTGCAGGATGTGGGAATTCGGATGCTGATAATACCACAGAACAAGAAGCAGGATCTCAACCAGCAGTTCAAAAGGAAAATGAACCGTTAGAATCAGGCAAAGTTGCATTAAGAATTTGGGTAGAGGAATCCAATATTGACAATCTGCAGAAGATGATTGACAGTTTCAAACAAAACTATGCAGGACAGGCTGACTTTGAAATTACAATAGAGGCATCTGGGGATGCGGATACCAGAAAAAATGTTCTAAGTGATATCCACAATGCAGCAGATGTTTTTTCTATGCCGGACGATCAGCTTTACAGCCTGATTGCAGGCGGCGCGCTTTCCCCTGTGGCAAATCAGGATGAAGTGAAAGCGGCAAATCTGCCAGATGCAGTTGATGCTGCTTCGTATCAGGGAACCGTGTATGCATATCCCTATGCGGCGGACAATGGGTATTTTTTGTACTATGATAAAGAATATTTTTCGGATTCTGATGTTCAGACCTTTGACAGAATTCTTGAAGTAGCCGCCGAAAATGAGAAGAAAATATCTATGGAGTTCAATTCTGGGTGGTATTTATATTCTTTTTTTGGTAATACAGGGCTTGATTTTGGTCTTAACGAAGATGGTGTGACAAATTATTGCAACTGGAATGCCACGGAAGGTAAAATCAAGGGTGTTGATGTCGCGCAGGCACTGCTTAATATTACAAGTCATCCGGGATTTGTGGCACAAGCAGACGCAGGATTTATACAAGGGGTGAATAACGGTACTTGTATCGCGGGTATCAGCGGTGTTTGGAATGCAGTTACAATACAGAAGGCATGGGGCAGCAATTATGGTGCCTGCAAGCTTCCTACCTATACCTGCAATGGACAGCAGATACAGATGGCTTCGTTTAAAGGATATAAAATGTTTGGGGTCAATACATATTCAAAGCATCTTGGGTGGGCGCATAAATTAGCAGATTGGATTACGAATGAGCAGAACCAGATTCTTCGATTTGAAGAGAGAAACCAGGGACCATCGAATGTTGTTGCCGCTGCTTCTGATGCGGTTGAAGAAGTTCCAGCTATCGTAGCGGTTATAGAACAGTCGCAGTATGGCGTGTTGCAGCGAGTGGGTAACAGTTATTGGGACGCATGTACTAGTTTCGGAGATACGATTGCGGCAGGCAATCCAGATAATATGCCGCTGCAGGATTTGCTTGACAGGCTTGTGAGTGGAATTACGGCTTCAGTCGTACAATAGCGAGTCTTGTATTAATCTAGGCCGCATACCTATCTTTATTCTCAAAGTCTCATTGGTTTTGATAAAAAATCAAGCACAAGAGTGAGAGTATGTTAAAATAAATGAGGGGGAACAAAATGAAGGAGAAGAAACGATTAAGTATAAAGGTAATCATTTTAGTTCCGGTTTTTATTCTCGGAGCACTGGCAATTTTTTCAAATTTGGCTGCAATAACAAATCTCAAGAATGTGAATACAACTGCTGAAATGATAGCAAATGAACATATGGTAAATATTTCAGAACTTAGTAATATTGAAAAGGAATTGCAAGAAATTCATAAGAAAGCACTTTCTCATATTATTGCGACGGATCTGGATACATTAATAGCAACCGTTGCTGAGGTGCGGGCTGAAGAAGCGATTCTTGATGCATATTTAGTGGAGTACAAAGAAAATCTAATCGCGACAGATGCTGCCGCATATGATAGTCTGGTATCAAACTATGAGCATATGAAATATGAGATAGAGGATTTGATGGCATTTAGCGGTAATGCAGAGAAACAGACTGCATTTGCACTTGCAAATGGAACAATTAAACAATACAGCAATGAAATGCAGCATCAAGTTGAAATTATGATGGAAAATGCGCAGGCGAGTGCGGATCAGGCAAGTCAGAATTTGACAACAGAGTACAAAAAGGCAGTGCTAAAGAATACCATCATTGTTATTCTTAGCATGATTGCACTGCTGATAACACTATATGGAGTATTTATACTGATTATCAGAAAACTCAGTATTGCAAATCATGAGATTAATGATATCATTCATGACCTTGATAAAAGCCAGGGCGACCTGACCAAACGGGTAAGCATCCTTTCCAATGATGAGATTGCAGATTTGGGAAAGGGTATCAATACTTTTATGGAAAAACTCCAAAATATCATGAAAGTGATTATTGCCAATTCCAGAAAGCTTGAGGAAGTGGTAAATGAGGTTCAGCAGAGCGTGAGAACGTCTAATGACAGTGCTTCAGACTTGTCTGCAGTGACAGAGGAGTTGTCTGCTACCATGCAGGAGGTAGGGCATTCAGCAGGTATTATTAATCAAAATGCAGAGTCTGTTCGTAATGAGGTAGAGTTGATTGCAGACAAATCAAACAGCATTAATGTTTACTCCAAGAAAATGAAAGAAAATGCAGATAAAATGGAAGCAGATGCGCAATCGAATATGCAGGAGACAAGTACAAAAGTACAGGAAATCCTTTCTGTATTGAATCAGGCAATTGATGAAAGCAAGAATGTTGAACAAGTAAATGGTCTTACCAATGATATCCTTAATATTTCAAATAAAACGAATCTTCTCGCATTAAATGCTTCTATTGAAGCAGCAAGAGCCGGGGAAGCGGGAAAAGGTTTTGCAGTCGTTGCAGATGAAATCAGGCAGCTTGCGGCCTCAAGCCGTGAAACGGCAAATCGTATCCAGCAGATAAATGGTGTTGTTATCAATGCAGTCCACAATTTAGCAGGTCATTCCAATAATCTTGTGGAATATATGACAGATTCGATTCTTCCAGAGTTTGAGAATTTTGTAAGCAGCGGTGAACAATATAGAGATAACGCGACTTACATAGAGGGCGTCATGGACGAATTTACATCAAAGACAGATGATCTAAAGAAAGCCGTCGATGAAATTGCTGCTTCGATAGATACCATTACGAACGCGATTGAAGAAGGTGCGAGAGGAGTAACAGGAGCCGCTGAGAGTACACAAATCCTTGTTGAAGATATGGAAAACATCAGCAATAGAATGGGTGAGAATCAGCAGATTGCAAAAGCGCTTCAGAAAGAGACAGATGTATTTCAAAACTTTTAAATAAAAAATAAAAGTTCGCTAAAAGTTTCACTTTGGCGGACTTTTGGTTTTGGCGGAATATTGCTTTTGTCAATTTAAGCCGCTGTGGAATGGAGATTTTTATGAATAAATGTATTATTGTTGGAGCAGGAGAGTGTAGTATCAAAAAACTTCAGGAAAGACTTGTTGTTCGTGAGGGGGATTTGTGTATTGCAGCAGACGGCGGAGTTGAGCATCTTTTGCAGGCAGGCAAGACGCCGCATATTGTACTAGGGGATATGGATTCTTTGAAACAATACGAAATTCCTGCAACACTTCCGATTCAGAGACTTCCTGTGGAAAAAGATGATACAGATATGCTTGCTGCGATTAAAAAAGGACTGACGCTGGGGTTTCGTAGTTTTGAATTCTATGGGGCGCTTGGCGGGCGGATTGACCATACCATAGCGAATCTGCAATGCCTTTTATATTTGATGAACCGTGGTGCAAGAGGTGTAATTATTGGAAATGATACAAGGATACTGTTAATGAGAAATGAGAAAACAATGTTTCCGTCTAATGCATACCAAAAGGGACAAATAATTTCTGTATTTGCTTTTGGACAAGATGCATATGGAGTATCTGAAACAGGGCTTAAATATACCCTTGACAATGTGATACTCCAACAAGAATTTCCTGTTGGAATAAGCAATGAATTTATGGGAATGGATGCTGCGATAGAAGTTAAAAATGGCACTTTGCTGCTGTGCATAGAAGATCAGAGAAAAGATTTTTGACAAAGACATTGATGAAATTCAGAAATCAGGTGAACGGAAGTGTTTGTCAATTTGAGCGCAATAAACTGCTCTGACATGGAGGATTAGGATAGGAATGAGATATACGTTTTGTGCATGGATTTTCTTTTTTTATTTTTATTGTTTTTTGGGCTGGATATGGGAGACTTGCTATGTCTCGGTATGCAAAACAAAATGGGTAAACAGAGGTTTTATGAAAGGTCCCTTTTTACCTATTTATGGATCAGGAGCAGTGATTGTTTTGATTTTTACTTTGCCATTTCGAACCAATGCGATACTTGTATTTGTAGCAGGAATGGCAAGCGCTACAATACTGGAATATTTTACGGGTGCTGCAATGGAAAAATTATTTCATGTGCGGTATTGGGATTACAGTGATAAACCCCTGAATCTTAACGGGCATATCTGCCTGCTTTCATCATTGGCATGGGGGATATTTTCTGTGATTTTGACATTATATGGGCATACTCCAGTAGAACGGTTTGTATTTCGCATGAACCAGAATGTTTTGGAGGGTGTGGTATTTGTACTTACCATATACATTTCGATTGATATGGCAGAGAGTGTTCGTGAGGCGATTAATTTCAAAGAAGTATTGTTGAGTTTAGAGGAAAACAATGAAGAATTTCGAAGGCTCCAGAAGCATTTTGAAATTGCTGCGGCATTTTATGGCAGCGAGCTGAAAGAACGGTCAGAAGCGGGGCTTCGAAAAATCAATTCTGCGATTGGAACTGGAAAAGAAATGTATGAAAAAATGGAAGAAAACAGCAGAATCACAAGACAGTCAATCATGGAAAAAGTCAATCATGCAAGAGCAAAAAAAGAGTATAAGCGCATCAATTCATTGTTAAACCGTAATCCGCAGGCAACATCAAAGATGCACCAAGAAGCATTCTCAAGGTTTATGGAAATTCGAAAGGGAGAAAGAGAAGCGTTTAATGGGCCAGATGATTAATCATCTGACCCATTAGGGGGTATTAAAACAAATTTTTGTGGTGAGCTGGTATACTTTTTATATGACGTCTTGAAGTTGAGCTGTATATAATCTGTAGTAAGCTCCTTTTTTTGCCATCAGTTCCGTAGCATTTCCTTCTTCCATAATGCCGCCGTTGTCAATAACAAAGATACGGTCGGCTTTCTGGATAGTTGAGAGACGATGCGCAATAACAAAGGAGGTACGCCCTTTTAATAAAGCTTCAATGCCATCTTGCACAAGCAATTCGGTTTTGGTGTCTATGCTTGAAGTCGCTTCGTCAAGGATTAATATTTTGGGCATACTAACCATAGTTCGTGCAAAGGCAAGCAATTGTTTTTGACCAACAGACAATCCGCCGCCGCGTTCTTCCAGTTTGGTATTGTAGCCGTCTGGAAGTTTGGTGATAAATTCATGTGCATGGACAGCTTTTGCAGCGGCGATAATCTCCTCGTCGGTAGCATCGAGTTTTCCATAAGCAATATTTTCACGAATGGTTCCTGTAAACAGAAAATTATCCTGTGTCATAATACCCATCTGTTGTCGAAGGCTTTCGATGCTGACGCTTTTGATATCATGTCCGTCAATTTTTATCGTACCCTCCTGGATATCATAAAACCGGCTGATTAGATTAACAATCGTTGTTTTGCCTGCACCAGTAGGTCCAACAAGTGCAATTGTCTCCCCTGGTTTGATATAGAAACTGACATTATTCAGTACACGGGTAGTTTCATCATAGGAAAATCCTACATGTTCAAATTCTACAGCTCCAGTTATCTCAGGCATTTGAGAGACTTCTTTAGCGTCCTCAATCTCAGGTTTGGTATCAAGAATCTCAAAAATTCGCTCTGCTCCGGAAATATTGGTAATAAGCTGATTATAGAAGTTGCTAAGATTCATAATCGGCTGCCAAAACATCGAAATATAGGTTCCAAAAGCAATGAGTGTGCCGACAGATACAGTATCAATCCCAAGTATCATAATGCCGGTGAACCATAAAGAGACATTGCCAAGTCCCCAGCAAAAATCAATAACTGAACCAAAAGCATCGGAATATCGTACTGCGTCCATAAAAGATCCTCTATGTTCTGTTACAAGCGTATGAAAAGTGTTTCTGGTCTCTTCCTCAGCAGTAAAGCTTTGTATGATACGGATTCCAGATAAATCTTCATGAATAAAAGCATTTAGATTGGAGGACTTTTTTCTGTGAATCTGCCATCGTTTATGCGAGTGTATCTGTATAAACCACATCCCAGCAACCATTAATGGAATGCTGATTAATGCAGCGGCAGCAAGCTTTGCATTTTTGAAAAACATAATGCCAACCACAGAGCAAATGGTGATAAAGTCTGGTATCAGTGTTGTAACACTGTTTGAGAGGACATCTTTTAGAGAATTGATATCCCCTATAATACGCGCAAGTATTTTTCCTGTTGGCCTGCTGTCAAAAAATTTAAAATCAAGTGTCTGAATATGTGTGTATAGCTGCTGGCGGATTGTAACGAGAACCTTATTGCATACGCTTGCCATAATATACATACGAGTTTTCACGAGAATGATAAGGAGCGCGTTCAGGATTAGCGCGATACAAACCAGCCGAACCAACCCAGCATAATCGCCAATAGTAATATGATTGTCAATAGCGGATTCTATAATTAAAGGGTTTACCAGGCTAACAAATACGCAATATGCCATGATAAGCAGTACGCCCAAAATAGGTAGCCTGTGTGCGAGCAGATAAGAAAAAAGTCTGCCCAGGGTTTTTATTTTGCTGACTTCCGTCAGGTTTTCATCCTGCTTGAAGGAATTAACTGCCATAAATAGGTTTCCTTTCTGTATAATATTGAATTTAGGTCATTATTTACTTCGAATACAAGTTTGCTGTTGCTATGCAATTTCGCTATCAGAAGGTGCTTGGATAGAACGATTGTCTCCATATTGTGATACATACGTAGTATAGTACAGTCCTTTTTTAGCAAGAAGGGTATCATGCGTACCTCGTTCTGCAATAGATCCATTTTCAAGCACCAGTATTTCATCTGCATGGCGTACTGCGCTGATACGGTGGGCAATAATCAGTTTTGTCGTATTTGGCAGAGCGTTCAACGTCTTTTGTATTTCATGTTCTGTTTCCATATCAAGCGCAGAGGTTGAGTCATCCATAATTAATACAGGTGTATGCTTGGCAAGCGCTCTTGCAATACTGATACGCTGTTTCTGGCCTCCGGAAAGTCCTACACCGCGTTCTCCAATAATTGTTTCATATGTGTCGGGCATTTTTTCGATAAATTCGCTTGCCTGAGCGTCTCTGGCTGCTTGTCTGACAACTTCTATATTTGTATGAGCTTTTTTGCCAAGCTTTACATTTTCGTTGATTGTATCAGAAAACAGAAATACATCCTGCATGACAACCGAGATACTGCTGCGAAGCTGTTTTAAAGACATTTGACGAATATCAACGCCATCTAGGAAGATTCGTCCGTCGGTTGCATCATAGAGTCTTTGCAGTAGTTGTATTACAGAAGTTTTTCCCGCACCAGTGGCACCCATAATGCCAATCGTGGAGCCTGGTTCCGCCTTAAAAGTGATATCATGAAGGATTTCATGCTGATCTTCTTTGTGGAAAGATACATGAGAAAATTCTATTTTTCCATGAACTTTTTCCAGAACAACAGGGCTTGTTTCTTCTGTGATAACAGGCTGCTGTTCATAAATCTTGTTGAGCTTTTTGTTGGAAGCAATGCCTGCGGAGAAATCGTTTGACAGCCAGCCTAACATTTCCATGGGCCATACAATATTGTTGGAATACTCAAGAAATGCCCCAAGTACGCCTAAAGTAATTGTTCCTTGTATGACAAATCTTCCGCCAAGCAATAGAATCAGCATAGGCAAAAGCTTTGAAATAATCTGTAGATATGGATAGTAGCGTACAAATACTTTGGATTGCTTCATATTCAGTTCATAGTAACGCTTGTTGTGTGATAAAAATTTCTGAATTTCAAATTTTTCTCTCGCAAATGCTTTGACGGTTCGGACACCAGCTAGGTTTTCTTCTGCTACAGTGTTTAGGATAGCGTTTTCTTCACTGATATCTTCATATATATTGCCAAGTTTTCGTTCCATACTGACAGCAATAAAAGCAGACAACATCATTCCAATGGTTGGGATAACAGCAAGCAGCGGATGGAGTCTGTACATACAAAAAAGGACTACGCAGGTATGAAAAACGACTTCAATCACTAACATACCAACATATGAAATCGTGTTCCATACTCTGTCAATATCGTCTTTGACACGCGCCATCAGTTCTCCGGTATTGGTTTTGTCAAAAAAACAGGTACTCAGACCTTGTATATGATCAAATAAATTTTTCCGCATGTCTGAGGAGATAGCAGAACCTGTTCTGTCAAAGGTGTATTCTTTTGTATACTGAAAAATACACCGGCCTACGCCGACAATCAGGATTCCGCCAAGCAAGCGGGGCAGAAGATTTATCTGTCCGCCTAAAATGACATCATCAATGATATGCATTGTAAGCATTGGTGCTAACATATCAAGAGAGACACTGACAATGAGCGACATAATTCCTAATAGGTAGTACCACTTGTACTCCCAAAGGTAGGTTGATAAATTCTTTCTCATAATAGTTTATTCCTCCTTATTTAAAATCGCTGCGCGATAGCGCTAAAGTGTAAAGTCGCTTCAGCACATTTGTACTGAGAGAAACTTTCATTCGAAAGGGCACTCATAAAAGTTCCTCTCGTGTGCTTTCGCGACTTTACTATCCAACAGGTAATATTTTTCAAAATGGACTTTTTAAAATCGCTGCGCGATAGCACTAAAGTGTAAAGTCGCTTCAGCACATTTGTACTGAGAGAAACTTTCATTCGAAA
>CAJUKA010000060.1:0-5901 GCA_910586585.1 uncultured Lachnospiraceae bacterium | reverse complement strand
GGGCACTCATAAAAGTTCCTCGCCGCGCGGGGCTGCGCATAAAAAGACCTCATGATAAAATTATCATGAGGTCTGCTAAAGCGGGGATATTGTATAATATATCAAATACAATAGGGCCGGGAGATAATTTTACTGTTAAAAACAATATTCAAATGATTTATTTTTTTGTTTGTAAAAGTTAATGTACATTTCATCATTACTACCTCCTTTCCTAAATAAGTGTACTTGCTAAATGTTGCCGTTCACTCCATTTCAGTAGTCGAAAAAATTTTCTTGTGTGAATAATTTTGTATGAGATTCTGACTCCAAAAATATATCATAACAAGTTTGCATTTCTTCCAAAAACTGTAATCAATGGTTGTTTATTTAACATACTCTTATTTTTGTATTCTGTCAACTTATTTTTTTAAAAATGTTGCGTAAAATATGAAAAAAGTGTATACTTTTTCCATACAGAAAAGAACATAGAAAAGGAGAGTAAAAAATGAGCAAGAAGACAACAGTTTTAATGATTCTTGACGGTTATGGCTTAAATGAAAAGACCGATCATAACGCCGTGGCACTTGCAAAGACACCTGTTATGGACAGGCTTATGAAGGAATATCCGTTTGCTAAAGGAAATGCAAGCGGGATGGCAGTAGGACTTCCTGATGGACAGATGGGAAATTCTGAGGTGGGCCATTTGAATATGGGTGCCGGAAGAATCGTATATCAGGAGCTTACTAGAATTACAAAAGAAATTCAGGACGGCACTTTTTTTGAGAATCCTGCACTTTTAGAAGCAGTACAAAACTGCAAGGAAAAGAATTCAGCGCTTCATTTATTTGGTCTTTTATCTGATGGCGGTGTTCACAGTCATAATACACATTTGTATGGCTTATTGGATCTTGCAAAAAGAAATGGGCTTTCTGATGTTTATGTGCATTGTTTCCTAGATGGACGTGATACTCCTCCAGCGTCAGGAAAAGGATTTGCAGAGGCTCTTGAGGCAAAAATGGCAGAGATTGGCGTTGGAAAAATCGCATCTGTAATGGGACGTTATTATGCAATGGATAGAGATAATAATTACGATCGTGTACAGATGGCTTATGCTGCATTGACAGAAGGCAAAGGAGAGCAGGCGGCATCTGGTCCGGCAGGTATACAGCAGTCCTATGATAATGATAAAACCGATGAGTTTGTACTTCCTACAGTAGTGACAGAGAACGGAAAGCCTGTTGCAACCATCAAAGATGGAGATTCTGTAATATTCTTTAACTTCAGACCTGACCGTGCAAGGGAAATCACCAGAGCTTTTTGTGATGATGATTTCAAGGGCTTTGACAGAAAACGGCTTGACTTAAAATATGTCTGCTTCTCAGATTATGATCCTACGATACCAAATAAGATCGTTGCATTCCACAAGATTTCTGTGACTAATACATTTGGCGAGTGGCTTGCTGCAAACAATATGACACAAGCAAGAATTGCAGAGACAGAAAAATACGCACATGTTACATTTTTCTTTAATGGTGGCGTGGAGGAACCAAATCAAGGCGAGGACAGAGTTTTGGTGCCTTCTCCAAAAGAGGTGGCAACGTATGACTTGAAGCCAGAGATGAGTGCATATACAGTATGCGATAAGCTTACAGAAGCGATAAAATCTGGCAGCTATGATGTTATTATAATTAATTTTGCAAACCCTGATATGGTAGGGCATACTGGTGTGGAAGATGCCGCAATCAAGGCGGTTGAGGCAGTTGACGAGTGCGTTGGAAAAGCAGTTGAGGCGATTGTTGAAGTAAATGGCACGATGTTTATTTGTGCTGACCACGGCAATGCAGAGCAGCTTGTGGACTATGAGACAGGCGCTCCGTTTACTGCACATACCACCAATCCAGTTCCATTTATCCTTGTAAATTATGATCCGGCATACACATTGAGAGAAGGCGGATGCCTAGCAGACATTGTTCCAACACTGATTGAGACAATGGGAATGCAGCAGCCGGATGAAATGACTGGAAAATCTCTGTTGATAAAAAAATAAATTAGAATTGAGCGCGCTGGCGCAATTTCCTATAAAGTAAAAAAGAATCCGCAATGTGGATTCTTTTTATTTTTTTGGAAATACTGAGAAAGGATATAATGTATCAATGCAACAGGAAATGGAGAGGATATCATGAAAAGTATACATGCAGTACCACACAAACTTACAATTACAGATGTACACGCCAGAGAAATTTTGGATTCAAGAGGAAATCCTACCGTAGAAGCAGTTGTTATTGTCAATGGCTGTTGTGAGGGAAGAGCAAGTGTTCCTTCTGGTGCAAGCACTGGAAAATTTGAGGCAGTAGAGCTGCGGGATGGTGAGATGCGCTATATGGGACTTGGTGTGGAGAAGGCTGTAAATAATGTCAATACCAAAATACGAGACAAGCTGATGGGGGTAGATGTGTGCTGTCAGAAGTTGATAGACCATATATTGGTAGATACCGATGGCACAGACAACAAAGGTAATTTGGGTGCCAATGCAACACTGAGCGTTTCTATGGCAGCAGCTAGAGCCGCCGCCAATGCTTTTGGTATGCCATTGTACAGATATTTAGGCGGAGTCAAGACGGACAGGCTGCCTGTACCTATGATGAATATTTTAAACGGGGGCAGACATGCTACCAATACGGTTGATTTTCAAGAGTTTATGATTATGCCTGTCTCAGCAGCAAACTTCAAAGAGGCATTGCGGATATGTGCAGAAATCTATCATAACCTCAAGAAAATCTGCCAGCAGAGAGGCTTGTCAACAGGCGTAGGTGATGAAGGAGGTTTTGCTCCAGATTTACCAGATGCTTTTGCGGTACTGGACCTTATCGTTGAAGCGATTAAGGCGGCAGGTTATGCACCAGGTCGTGAAGTTCAGATTGCATTGGATGTTGCAGCATCAGAATTGTATGATGAGTCTGACGGCACGTATCATTTTGTCGGAGAAACGGAATTAAAGCGTAGAAAAGCATCTTTAAATGGCAATGAAGCATGTAAATGTTATGAGGCCGGAAAAGAATTTGATTTGAAGGACAAAGAAGCAGTCATCAAGCGCACAACAGAAGAGATGATAGCATATTATGAACAGTTGATAGAACGGTATCCGATTATTTCTATCGAAGATGGACTTGCAGAAGATGACTGGGATGGCTGGGCAGAGCTTACAAAACGCATTGGGGACAGAGTCCAGTTAGTGGGAGATGACCTTTTTGTGACAAATACAAAGAGATTGGATGCTGGTATCAAGAAAAAGGTTGCCAATGCAATATTGGTGAAAGTAAATCAAATTGGTACTGTGAGCGAGGCGATAGAAGCCGTGGAAATGGCGCAGCACAATGCATACAAAGCAGTCATTAGTCATCGAAGTGGTGAAACCGAGGATTCTTTTATCGCAGATCTTGCTGTGGCAATGAATGCCGGACAGATAAAGACAGGAGCACCATGCAGAAGCGACAGAGTAGCTAAGTATAATCAGCTTTTGCGAATTGAAGAGGAAATTGATATTGTTTCTAAATATTTGAATCCTTTTGATAAAATTTAAACAAGCTGCACGTTTTGTTTCGATATTGATAACAGAATTGTATAAAGTGTGCACAAAATTAAATAAATTATCAGACAAAATATAGATAATAAATTAAATAGTCGAAAAAAGGACGATTTTTCGTCCTTTTTTACAATTTTTACCGTATCAAATTAGCAAATGTGCAAAATTTACATAATTTTTACGAATAATATAAAAAAAATCAAAAATTCACCGATATATATATTGCGCAGTGAAATATTAGTTAAAACAGCTATAAAGGATGTAAACCAATACCCTTATATGCCAACACACATGTTTTATGGCTGATTTGATGAATTATTTTCAAGATAGGGTGTCTAATGATTTAGAGAAAAATCTAGGTTATTAGATACCCTATTTTGAAGTAACAAAAATTACTCTTGACGCTTTTGGTGCTTTATGTTAATATGATGTTGCCCTGGTTATATTTAAGGGGTAGTAAAGGTTTCGACAGGGAATCTGAAGATGGAGAAGCAGGTCGCAGGTATGCGTCAATTCCACAATTAAAATTAAACGCTGAAGACAATTTAGCATTCGCAGCCTAATGGCTGCTGTCTGACCTAGTGCACCTACACACTAGGACTCAGGCATCGACTATGTAGGAAACGACACATGCAAAGCTTTGCGTATGTGGGCGTATTATGAAGCTACTGACTGTTCAGGGGAGCTGATTCGCCGGAACAGAAGGGAAATGGGCTTGCCCAAAATAATCAACTAAGCCTGTAGAAGTACATGGGATGGTTTTTTGGACACGGGTTCGACTCCCGTCTACTCCATGTGATAACCCTAGATTTTCTAGGGTTTTTCTTTTGCGTGTTGCATATCATGTTGTATATTCTCAAAATGGGATAATGTCATGTCAGTATATTTTTCTTCGTAATCCTAAACCGTTCCATTGTAAATTGCCTTTAATGTTTTATCTGATGACCAGCCGCCGCGCTGCATGATGTACTGGTCGGGCACACCAATTAAGACTGAATAACGCCGTAGTCCATAATTTTCTGCATATCGGTTACATATTCCACGTCTACCGAAAGTCCCATACGGTCTTTAAAATGTAGTTCTTCTTGTTCAATATCAATAGATTTTCCGCTTCGTATAAATTCTTCCACATAATTTTCAAAGTGTAGTTTCTCAATCATAGTACCGCCTGCAACCGCAAGAAAATAACTCTGAATATACAATATTAGCAAAATTAAAACGCCTAAAAGCACCATGATTTTAGAAATCTTTTCATAAATCCAACATCGCTGATCTTACCAATGCCGCTCATAAGAGCAAACTGGCTTACATCAATGAGCGATTTATTGCCAGAAAGATAAAACAGAATCAGCCGCAAAAGATCAAATATGAAAAAGTTAGTGCTTATGGGGTTTTTCCCGGCATTTCGCGCGATGCATTTAAGCCCGCTTGCAGCGCTGCGGAATGAGTAGATTTTTAATGATATAGGAACATGAAGTGTTATTGCTCTGGATTCCTATTTCAATCATACCATTTGGGATTTTGGCTGTATATCTCTTTTCCCAAAAGAAATCCTTCATATCTTGATTATCGCTCCCATTGACAAAATTATCCATTGTAAAGAAAATGTTCTTAATATCGTATAGAACGCCGGGGAATGGCAGTCTACGGGCTGCTGTTTCCCGGTTTTTTTCTTGTTTTATTCGCCTAATCGTATATGATTATATATATGGCTGTTAGAAAGAAACGAAAAAATTAAAAATATTTGTAACAAATCGCACTTGAAAAGAACTAACAATATGAGGTGCTGATATGGATAAAGAAAAATTTAATGAAATCTATCGTGAAAACGCCGCCATGATATATAAATATCTATGCGGCTTAACGCAGGATGGCGGACTTGCCGAGGAACTGACGCAGGAAACATTCTTTCAAGCAATTAAGGGGATTGACAAGTTTCGGGGAGATTGTAAAATTTCCGTCTGGCTATGCGGTATTGCCAAAAAAATATGGTACAAAGAGCTGGAAAAAAGAAGCAGGCACAAAACCGCCCCACTGGACGATACGATACCTTCCACAGAAAATGTTGAAAGTAAAAGCCTTGACAATTTAGAAAAAATAGAAATTTTCCGCCTCATGCACAACCTTGATGATGTAACAAGAGAAGTCATGTATTTACGATTAGCAGGAGAACTACAATTTTCTGAAATTGCGGCTATTTTGGGAAAAACGGAAAACTGGGCGAGAGTAACTTATTACCGTGGAAAACAGAAAATAATGAAAGGAATGAGAGAATGGAACTAAGGGAAAAAGAATTAGCTTGTGAGATTGTCAGAGATTTACTTCCTCTCTATGTTGAC
>CAJUKA010000059.1 GCA_910586585.1 uncultured Lachnospiraceae bacterium | reverse complement strand
TCTCCGCCCTTGCCCATGACCTTTATGTTTTCTTTTTCGTACTTGACTTGTTCCACAAAGTCCCAGCCCAGACCGTAGCTCTCGTATTTTACGTCATCATTCCATCGGGTGGACATCTGTGTTTTGGCATCATCGGAAAGCAGAATGTCATTTCCTGTAAAGAAAGCGCTGCCGAAATTTGCCACGTCAGAAGCGGTGGCATAGATGCCGCCCGTACCTGCCGCCATTTCATAAGGGTATTCGATTGGCAGAGAGCCACGATAGAGAGATACCTGTGTGTCGCCCGTATCGCCCGCATACAGGCTCCAAGCCGTTCCCGTATGGTCTGCGCCTATCTTTGAGGCGATGTTATTTCTCACATAATCCGTAAAGCTCATACCGCTGACATTTTCTACGATATGCTCCATAAGCATAAAGCCCATATTATTATAGCAGGCATATTCTCCGGGAGCGGCTTTGAAACGTAACCCCGACACGATATCAAGTGTATTGTCATGAACGAAACTGTCAACATCATCATAAAGATAATGGTTTATCGGCAGACCCAAAGGTATGCCCGATGTGTGATTCATAAGCATACGCACGGTGATGTCCTTGTACCGCTCGTCATCCATCTTGAAATCGGGGAGATACTTTGTGACCGGAGCGTCAAGTTCGACCTTTCCCTCGTCAACAAGCTGCATGACCGCCAAGGAAGAATACATTTTGCTTACAGACGCAATACAATAGATCCTTTCCTGCGAAGCAGTTGTTTTGTCTGTAAGTTCCAATTGTGCGGATTCAGCATTCACCGCATTTCCAGCAGATGCGTATACAGTTCCTGCCATACACAAGGCGGATACTGCCGCAATCATCTTTTTCTTCATCATTCATTTCCTCCATTCCTGCGCATTTTTTATCTCAGCTTTGCTGAGATTCGCATAACCGAGTTTGTGTCAAGCAATGCGCAGACACAAATCTCGCGATTGAAAATTTTAATTTTCAATCTTTTCATTCTGTCATAAGTTCAGTCACGGATATTTTTCTGATACTGCCTGCGCTGATGTAGGTGATAATCAGACAGTATAATACAAGCGCTGTCGTCGTGCCAATCATCAGCGGCAGGCTTTCGGGAATCTGTACGCCAAACGCTGCCATCCAAAATGCACGCTGTACCCATACCGCCAACACCGCAGCGATGCAGGAGGAAATAATCGTTACTGGGAGAATACGCAGGGTAAGCTGTAGCATAAGCTCCCTTGATGTATAGCCCATACTTTTCATGATACCAAATTCTCTGCGCTGTCTTTTTACGGCGGATACGGCTATGATGCCCAATATCACAGCCACCACAACGGCAATGAATATCACGGCGCAAAACGAGAATGTCTTTGTAACCGCGGCTATGGATTCCATCTGGGATTTCAAAAAATCCTTCATGGAGGATATCTCCTTTATCACGAAACGGCTGCTGTTTCCGCTGATAACAGTGTCGCCTATTCTGATCGCATAGTCAACGTCGGTAACACCGTATTGAGAGATGAGCACAGCCATTTTCTCGTCCGCTTTCGCCCTGATACGTTCCTCAAGACTTCCCTGTACAGTCTGTTCATACGCCGTGTCCTTTGCGCTCGCACCATACAGAGCGGTGAGCTTATCCGTAAAGGCAGGACGCTCATCCTCGTTTTTGAGCGTGATCTCCACCGCGTTTGGGCGGTCGTTTGGGCGAATGCGCCGGAAACCGTCCTCGGTCATGTAGACGCTGATGCCGTTGTTGTTCATGGCGGTTACAATGCCTGTTATGATATAGCTTTTTTCACAGACATCGCCCTTGATGATGATACTGTCGCCTACGTGCCGGTTTTCTGTCTTCTCTCTCCTTGCCGAAATCATGATTTCGTTGTCATACTCGGGGAAACGTCCCGCTTTCAGGCGGATATTATCCGTGAGGGAAAAATCGGCGTAAGAAAAGACAGCCGCACTCTGATTGCAGCCTTTTATTTCCACATAATCCCCCATTGCGCGCGTCAGAAGAACCTTTTCCACTTCGGGGAACTTACGGATTTCCTCGCAGAATTTTTCCCCGTTCACTCCGTTCATCATAATGATGTTTATGTCGGGAGTTTCCATTCCCAAAACGCCTATCAGTCCGTTATAGCCGCTCTTGAAGAAGTCAAAGAGGTACATGCTGAACATGATGGCAACTCCTGCGGCGATTATACAGATACCCGTACCGATATTCGAGCGAAGATCGTTTCCTATTCCCTTGAAGGCAAGTCGGATATTGATGCTGTGTCTCATTTTTTCAAGCGGAAGTATATTTTTCCCGAAATGATGAGTCTTTATGCCCTTGCGAAATGCCACGACGGGAGGGAGCTTTTTCACCCTTGCCGCCCTTGACAGCGCAAAAAGCGTGACGAGCGCTATGATCGCTATTACCACGATAAGAATGCGGAGAATATTCACATCCGTATGCACGTTGCGGTTCATCATACCCCTTGTGAGCGTATCCATGACCGGGGAAAAGGCTGCCGCTGTTATGCCGCCTATGATCGCGCCAATTCCCCCTGTAAAGATATATTCACAGATGTAGGAGAACGAAAGCTCACGGCTTGTATACCCCAATGCTTCCAGCACGCCGATCTGCACCATCTGTTCCTCCATGTCCTTTGAGATTTTGTGAAGGATAAGGAAGAGTGCAGATATCATGGTGACAATGGAAAGAAATACGCTCATATACAGAAAAACAGCAAGATAAGCGGTTTCTACCATTTTCTCCATATCTTTATCAAGTGGCAGTACTGCACTTAAAACATTCTCATTTGACTTTGCGGCGCATTTTTCATAGTATTCCTCATAGGAGAATTCCCTTTCCGTGTCAAATGCGATCATACGGTATTCCTCATAGACAGCGGACAACAGCACCCTGTCATCCTCTGAAATGATACATTTTAACATACTGCTGGAATTATATAAACCCGTGTTGTAAAAACCGGCTATGGTAAAGGGGTAATCTCTGCCGCCTGAGACAAAAGTAAAGGTTTCCCCTGGGGCATAGCCGGCTGTGATCTCAAAATACTGGGGCAGCCATATTGGATGAGACAGCTTTTCAATCTCATCATCGGGAAGGGCATTCAGTTTCTGGAAATTTTCCATCTTCCGCTCTGTGTTTTCGTCCGCAAAGATCATATTATAGGCGATACTTTCACCCTTCTTTGATAGTGCCGATGCACCAGCACCGTAAAGTACACTACTTTCCCGGACATCGGTCACATGGTACTCCTCTTCCAGAATATCTCGATAGATATCGCGGTATCTATCAGCCTGAAACAACAATATAAAATCAGCACAGCCTGTTTCCTCAAAGGCGCGGTCAAATGCACGGTCAATCTGTGTAATGCTGACTGCAAAGGTTGTCATGAGAAATGTTGTAATAAGGGTGAGAAAGACAATGGCTGCCGCCTCACGCTTGTTTCGCTTTAGATTAAATAAGGATAATCGGAATATCTTCATAAGTCACCACCCCATCTCATCAAGGAATACGGTCAGCTTTTCACGGCGCTCTTTTAAATCGTCCTCGCCGTATTTTGCCATTCTGTGTTCGCCGACAACTTTGCCGTCACGCAGATAGATGACCCGTGTTCCACGCAGTGCGGTCTTGATATCGTGCGTTACCATCACGATGCTCTGACCGTTCTCGTGTACTCCGGTGAAGATGTCGAGAACATCTTTGCCTGATGCAGAGTTGAGTGAACCGGTAGGCTCGTCCGCGAAAAGAATTTTCGGCTCGTTTATCACAGCGCGCACGATTCCGACACGCTGTGCCTCACCGCCGGAAAGCTGGTTTGGATATTTCTTCTGCATTTTCTCGTCAAGCCCGACTTTTGCGAGCAGTTCCTTTACCCTTTTGATCAGTGTGGGGGAGTTTTTCTGCACGGCGAATGCACCCGTCAGCACATTGTCAAGGACGTTCTGATTTTCAAGCAGATAGATGCTCTGAAAAACAAATCCGCAGTTTTTTCTCCGAAACACCGCAAGCTGATCGTTCGTATAGTCCTGAATCTCGGTGTCACCGAAAAATACCTTTCCCAAAGTGGGCTTATCCATTCCCGAAAGCGCGTAGAGCAGGGTGGATTTGCCCGAACCCGAAGCGCCCATGATGACCGTAAAATCGCCCTCCATAATCTCCAAATCGAGATTCTTGATAACATGCTGCTGTGCAGCGCCGTTTGAAAAAGACTTGCACAACTTTTCTGTATGCAAAATAGGAATCATATATAACACTACCTTTCTAATCACAATTTTAATACATGATTGTTGTTTTTATGCGCAGACCCATGCAGAAGAAATATGCGCTAAGGCGGCACACGGGTCGCGCGCGAGTAGGAAAGATGAATCTTCTCTACTCAATTGATAGTATTTTACAAGATCCCGTTCATAATTTCCTTGTCAAATTCTTGTTAAATTCTTGTCTTTTTCTTAATTGGACGGATTAGGAATTGTAGAAAAATAAGTGATACCAATTGTGCAGGATATTTCTTCGAGGTTAAATTGCTCCAAGTCAAGATATGTCAGTTATTCTTCTACAGTCCCTTAACTAAGCGGAATAAGCAGCGTTACGCACAGTCCGTTTTCGCTCCTGACAGACAGTTCACCGCCCATTTTATCCATGAGTATCCTTGCGATATACAGACCTAAACCACTGCCTTCCTTGTCGCCCTGTTCCTTTCCACGGTAAAATTTGTTGGTAATAAGCTCTATCTCATCTTCGGGAACGCCCGGGCCGCTGTCATGAATTGACACTTCAAGAAATCGCTCATCCAGACGGAAAGAAATATCTATAGGCGTATCTGCGTACTTGTAAGAATTAAATAGGATATTGCCAATAACCTGTGATAAACGCAGCTTGTCCATATGCACAATGACCTGCGGTATTTCGGAGATACGCACAAGCCCTCTGTCATCATATTCGGATACGAGCGCTGTGATAACAGCAGAATTTTCGTCCGCGCAGTTTACCTTGAACGCACCTAAGTCCTCCAAAGTGGAAGAAAACAGGTCGCCTACAAGCAGCGCGATCTCATCCGCTTTTTTATAGACGTTATTCATCTTCACGATCATATCTTGTGTAACAGTGATTTCCTGCCCCTCATTCTGAGAAAATACCGCTGCCATCAGTTCAGATGTGAGTTTAATACCCGTCACAGGCGTTTTCAGGTCATGAGAAAGCGATGCAATAAGTTCACGCTCTTTTTTCTGCAAGGAAAGCTCTCTTGCTCTGGACGCTTTCAGTTCCTCCCGCATGATATCAAAGCTTTCAGAAAAAGCGCCAAACATATTGCCCCTATCCATTTCAAGAGGTCGGTCAAGATCCCCCGCCGCCACATAAGATGCAAAATCTTTCATCTTCGCAAATGGGCGCAGGATCGCTTTGCGGATATACGCCCCGAAAGCCGCCGCCGAACCGATCAGGAGAAAACCGCATACACAGTAAACCGCGATAATATCTGTGCGCAGACGGTCGAAACGCTTCCTGCTGTCAGTGAGTACTACACTTCCTGTTATCTGATTATTTTCTATGATATAGGTATAGGGATAACGCAGCTTCATTGCCGTTTCAACGGTTATCATTTCCGAATGGTCGGAACGGTTATCATAAAGAACATTCCCATTGATGTCAAGTATTACATATTCTCGTTCCGAATCGGTGTTTTCAGACGGCATATCATCCATAATCATCTTATGCGCAATCTCATTGAGCAGAAGCACATCCTCATTATTTTGTGAAAAATCCTCTGTGCCGGCGAGTTTCACAACAGCAGACAGTCCGACAGCGAGCAGCAGGACAAGAAGCATTATAAAACCGTAATATCTTTTCATAGTGCTGTCACTTCCATCATGTAGCCCACACCCCATATGGTTTTTATAAGCTGCGGTTCTTTGGGGTCGTCTTCGGTCTTTTCACGCAGATGGCGGATATGTACGGCGATTGTACCCTCGTTGATATAGGCATTCTCCCACACATCTCTGAGCAGATCGTCCTTTGAAACGACCTTGCCTCTGTTTGTGTAAAGATAATACAGCAACTTATATTCCAGTGCTTTGAGGGGAATCTCTCTGCCGTCTGCAATGAGCTTGTGTATGTTTGTGTTAAGGTAGACTTCACCTGTCAGTTTCACAAGACCGTCCTCATTCTGTTGAAAATTCCCGACAGCGTGTGCAGTATCACGTGCCCTGTCGTATCTAAAAACGGCAGCTTTCACCTTGGCGAGCAGAACGCTAAGCGTATAGGGCTTTTTGATATAATCATCGCCGCCTATGTTTAGAGCGATCAGCACATCATCGTCACTTGTCCGGGCACTGATGAAAAAGATCGGCAGGTCATAGTTTTCCCGTATCTTTTTGCAGAGATCGAAGCCTGATTTTTCGCCAAGATTAATATCAAGCAAGAGCAATGAAACATCGTGTTTTTCAAGAAAAGCGACCGCATCAACATAGCTTGTGACATAGGAAGTCTTTACGCCAAACATATTGAAATATTCAGAAGTAGCCGTGGCTATCATTTCATCATCATCTATTACTAGGACTTTATAGCTTTCCAAATTTATACCTCATCTCACTCGCTTATAATATTTGTTGTTGCAATATCATTCCCTGAATCCGTGATATATCCGGCATTTTGGAATATTACAAATTCCTCATTGCTAATCACACCCGTATCATACGCCATTTCCTGATTGAGTTTCCCCATCAGCGCAGACCTGTCTGGCGCGACTTTGGCGACCTCGCTTTTAAAACTGGCTTACATCAATGAGCGGTTTATTGCCAGAAAGATAAAACAGAATCAGCCGCAAAAGATCAAGAGGATTTGTAATTGTCCGTTTCCTTGTAATGGCTTTTTTCTCGTAACAGGCATCTTCATAGCCTGCCGGAAGTAATTTCACTAAGTCATTTGTATTCATAAATCTCACCCCGTTTCAGTATAACATAAAATTTATGAATTTGCAAAAGTTAGTGTTTATGGGGTCATTCTCCCAAAAGCAAACAGGGCAAATATACCCACAATCTTCGTTCGCTGGAACATTATAGGTTAAATATCCGCAACAAGGACATTGATGTTTTTTCATTCTGTATTTCACCCCCTAAAATATTTCGATTTGTTTAATGCTGAATTTCCTGTTCCTAATTCTTCAGTTTTTATATCTTCTCTTGAAAATACGGACGCATCTAAGGAAAGAGAAGAGGGATACTCTGTTACCAATCTCACAACATAGCAATGTTGCCCCATATGCAAAAAGCACTGGTAAAACATATAGTAAAATGATAGGACCACTACATGCATGAAATAAAAGATATTGGAACAACACCACCCAAATAAAATGAAAAATATAAAACGTATAGGACCTTTTTGACATATATTTTGATAGTTTCCCGTTAAAATTCAAATACTCTTTTCCAATCCCTAACAGGGAACTAATCATAAACCACTCCGATACATATTTCGCAATCGCATTTAATAATGTTTGTTGTGCATCTGACCAAATAAACAGATATACATTGAAAATCGTTGCTGTTATACCTATACACAAGAACATCCATTTCCATTTTTCTACTTTGTTGATTACATCATCATTTGAGAAAATATAGTAGCCAACAAGAAAAATGTAAGCATATTCTACAAGGCTTTTTCTGCCTATCGAAAGCACGCCGCTAAAAAGTGGTAACGGTAAACCCCATAGAAAAATCAGCACATGCGGTATATCAATATCTTTTCGGTGCATTATTTTTCTTTGTAATAAGATAATTCCAACAGCAATGAGCGAAATAAGAAACAGATATAGAATAAACCAAAACTGTCCAACCGAAAAAACGCCGTCAGCACCTGTTAAGTCAGTAAAATGTGTAAAGAAAACAGCATAATGCTGAAATAAATTCCCTTGATAACTATAATTAAATTTATCGGCTATATATGTCATAGGCGGCATAATTAGCACTGTTCCAAAAATAAATGGTATCAGTAATTTTTTTGTCCTTTCCAACACATATTGCCCGATTGTCCGCTTTTGTATGAGAATTTTTAAATTTTTCCTTTTTTACAAATTTTTGGTATCTAAGCTATTAAGTTTCCGTAACATCTCTCCGATATATAATTAAAACAAGTATTATATGCCGTTTGGCGCGTACTAACAGACAACCAGGGAAGGATTTAAGGGATATTAATATTAAAAATGCTGTACAAAGCATTTCATTTCAGAAAGGGAAGGGATACCATATGAGTTTATCAGGAATTGGAAATAGTAATGTAAATGATGTTTATACTACAACTGCTGTAAATGAAAAAACAGAAAGCACTGTTAATAAACCAGAAACAGACAAAACCACAGGCACTACTGCTGGTTCTTCTACTACCAAACCAGATTCGAACAAGACAGAGAACAAAGATACCACTACTCCTGCTGCCGTATATGACAAGACAAAGTTATCTGAGGCTGACAGAAAATCTATCGTTTCACAGCTCAAGGCAGATCAGGAAAAACGCCAGTCACAATTGACAAGTCTTGTACAGGATATGCTTTCAAAGCAGACAAATACCTTTGGAAAAGCAAATAATATCTGGCAGTTCCTTGCAAAAGGCGACTACACAGTAGATGCTGCAACAAAGAAAAAAGCACAGGAAGACATTTCTGAAGACGGATATTGGGGTGTTAAACAAACTTCTGATCGCATTGTATCTTTTGCAACTGCACTTGCAGGCGACGATTCCAAAGCACTTGAGAAAATGCGTGATGCATTCTTAAAGGGTTACGAGAAGGCTGAGAAAACATGGGGCGGAAAGCTTCCTGACATCTCAAAGAGAACTTATGACGCAGTATTAGAGAAGTTTGACAATCTGATGAAACCAAAGACAGAAGACAAAACACCGGACAAGGATAATGTTACTACAACAGAAGATGGCACTGTAGTTGCAAAATCAGAATAAGACTGAAAAATAAACATACAAAAGTAGGGGAGAAAACCTCCCCTATTTTTATTTTACAATCAAAATTTTGTCTCCTGCCTGAATCTCATCTGTTGTCAGATTGTTCATTTCCTTTATCCGCTCTACACTCACATAATATTTCTTTCCGATCTGCCAGAGCGAATCGCCTGGTTTCACATAATAAATCGCAAATCCTGGAAGTTTTTCCAAGACCTCTGCATTAATGGGTGCAATCTCAAGTTCTGTGAGAATATCTTCGTCCTTTTCATTATAGATTAGCATTTTAACATTGACGCTGCCCCTCCATTCAAGCTGTGCGCTGTCTTTGATGCTCACTGTCTGCTGCAAAACCTGAACCGAAGGAGAGCACTGCTCTATCCTTATATTTTGAATTCCGGGCAGCTCTATCACAACTTCAAACGGTACGGTGTCCTTTACAGGATAAAGACCTGAACTCCCTGTATTGGAAGCATATAATATTTGCAGTGCAACTTCCCCGATTAACCGCATCTGGTCCTCTTTAAATACCGTCTCCTCAATCCTTGGGTGTGCATCACAATGACATACTTGCAATATTTTCGGCTCAGCATCCTCAAGCTTGATGTTTCTGCTCAATTTTTCCTCTGTGTTTAACTCCATATACAAATCTTTAAGCTGTTTGGCGGCAATTCCTGCATGAACTTCACAGCTCACACCATACACATCCGCAACAATAGAAGTATTTTCTTTTTCAAACAGCTTAATTTCAAGTTCTATTGTTGTTTCGATTCCAATAATCCGAAGTTCTCCGTCTGAGTCCTCGCGGATTGTTATTTCTTCATGCCCTGTCTCACATGATACATCTGCAATCATGCCTTCTCTGCTGTTTTGGCATTCTACCGTTTCGCTAAAAGGAATAATTGTTTCATACCAGTTAATCTTGTCTGTGCTGTCTTCCCGATACACAACAAATACATTAAGTTCTCCTGTCACTCCAAGTTTTTCGTCCATTGGTCGAAAACTGATACTTCCTGCCTCTGCGCTCTTCCACAATACAACACCAATATCCGGCATTCCTACTGGAATGCGGGTTTCCTCATGAATGCGCAGCAGATCTCGTTTCCGCACCGCTGTTTCCAGAAACTCCAGGCTCTTTTTCCTATATTCCAGCTTTTCTCCATATTCTGCACTTCCCACATTGTCCAAATCAACACAAAGCTCTTCGGAAATGCTTTCTTCCACTTTGGGTTCTAGGGTAATGACAGACTGGATACTGAGTTTTCTTGAATTTATCATGTGTACTCTGAGATCCTCCAAATTTGTTCTGCATATTACCCGATCCTGTCCTTCGAGCTTATCAAGATAAATTTCCTCCATAAAAGGAATATCGCCATCCATGCCTGCCAATGTACCGCTATCGCCATCTGCCTGATAGAGAAGCTGATAACACAGCCTTCCTTTCACCCAGATTTTATTCATTCCCGTCTTGATTTCATCCACTTTTATCTTTGCGCTGCTAAATATAACATTTGCCACATCTGGTTTTGTATCAGATATATTGATGTCTGCCTCTAACGGTATTTGCATTACTGCCTTTGACTTTATCCGTTCTGTATGTATATTTT
The DNA here is from genome assembly GCA_910586585.1 of uncultured Lachnospiraceae bacterium. Classification (GTDB taxonomy): domain Bacteria; phylum Bacillota; class Clostridia; order Lachnospirales; family Lachnospiraceae; genus COE1. Next base: position 15,115 of record CAJUKA010000059.1, on the reverse strand, counting down.
TCTTTAACAGATCCATTCAAAAAACCTCCCAGTCTCCATTTTAATCCAATCTAATGATAAAATGTATGTACCAGAAGGTTCGTTTATGACTGTTTGTTCACAAATATTATTTGACACTACCAATCAGATCGCTTATATTTTCAATCTGATATTGCTTCATATATGCTTCAATTCCCTTTACAATTTCTGCTGTTGCATAGGGATTGACAAAGTTCATTGCTCCCACTGCCACTCCATGAGCGCCTGCCAGCATAAACTCTATCGCGTCTTCTGCATTGGCAATGCCGCCCATTCCAATAATCGGTATGTTCACCGCATTGGCCGCCTGATATACCATGCGCACTGCAACAGGTTTTATCGCTGGTCCAGACAAACCGCCCGTCTTGTTTGCCAGCGCAAAAGCTCTTTTATGAATATCTATCTTCATGCCTGTGATTGTATTAATCAATGAAATGGCATCGCTTCCCGCCGCTTCTGCTGCTTTTGCCATCTCTGCGATATCTGTCACATTGGGCGAAAGCTTCATAATAATTGGCTGCTTTGCCTTTTCTTTGATTTCCTTTGTAATATCAAAAAGGCACTTGGGATCCTGCCCAAAAGCGATTCCGCCATGCTTGACATTGGGACAGGAAACATTGATTTCAAGCATATCCACAGGTTCTTGTGCGAGTCTTTCTACGACTTCTACATAATCTGCCGCAGAGCGTCCGCACACATTGACAATGATTTTTGTATCAAACTGTTTTAAAAACGGAATATCTCTCTGAACAAAAACGTCAATTCCCGGATTTTGCAGTCCTATGGCATTGAGCATCCCTCCATAGGTTTCCGCTACCCTAGGTGTTGGATTTCCTTCCCAGGCTGTATTGGCTACTCCTTTTGTCACTACTGCGCCAAGATGGTTCAAATCAACAAACTCTGCATATTCCATCCCGGAACCAAAAGTCCCAGATGCTGTCATCACTGGATTTTTGAATGTGACACCTGCTATCGTTATCTCTGTATTCAATCGTTTTCTCCCCTTTTCCAATCAGATTTCCACATCCTCGGCTGCATAAACCGGTCCGTCTGTGCAGATTCGTGCATTATTTACATGGGAGTGTGCATCTGGCTTTGCTGTTTTTACCACGCAGCCAAGACATGCGCCAACGCCACAGGCCATACGCTCTTCCAAGGAAATATATGCTTCTATCTTATTCTGGGCAGCATAGGTTTTGATAGCGCGGAGCATGGGAAGCGGACCGCAGGCAAAAATAATATCTGCGCTCAATCCCTCTGCTTTCAAAACATCCATAACGTTTCCTTTCGTGCCGACACTGCCATCTTCCGTAGCAATATGCACAGGTGCATATTGCTTCAAATCCTCTATCAGGAACAATTCTTTATCCCGATAACCAACAATCACATCTACAGATGCTTCATTCTTAATGGCCTTTGCCATCGCGAGCATGGGCGGAATCCCGATTCCGCCGCCCATCAGAAAAACGCGTTTTCCCTCTGCTTTTTCCAGCGGAAAACCATTTCCGAGCGTTCCGAGAATATCCACGCGGCGGCCTGTTTCGTAGCTTGAAAACTCCGCTGTTCCCTTCCCTGCCACACGATATACAATGCGCAGACGGCTGTTTATCGTATCTGCCTCGCAAATGCTGATTGGGCGCGGCAGCAATGCTGACTTGTCCTGTGTATACACACTGATAAACTGCCCTGGCTTTGCCTGACTGGCCAATGTTGTGTCGAGCCACATATCATAAATTCCCAAGGCAATCTCTCGCTGCTTGTAAACTTTGGCGGACTCTTTTTTTTTCTGTTCCACTGGTGCTCATCTCCTTTTTATTTCACAAATGCCCTCACCTGTTCATAAACGCCCTTGGCATCTAATTTATATTTTTCAACGAGTGCTGCCGCAGAACCAGATTCCCCAAACACATCCTGCATACCGATTTTGCACACAGGCACAGGATATGACTTGCAAATCGCATCACAAACTGCACTTCCCAGACCGCCAATCACAGAATGCTCCTCGGCTGTAACCACCTTTTTCGTTTTCTTGGCAGAATTGATAATCACTTCTTCGTCAAGGGGCTTTATCGTACAAATATTAATAACCTCTGCACTGATTCCATCCTGTTCTAACATCTTGGCAGCTCCAAGTGCAGAATCCACACAGATTCCTGTCGCAACAATTGTCACATCGGTGCCCTCCCGCACCACACTGCCCTTTCCTATCTCAAAGTGGTAATCCGGTCTGTCATTTATCACAGGAACTGCTGCACGTCCAAAGCGCATATACACAGGCCCTTCATATGCTGCTGCTGCGCGCACCGCTGCTCTTGCTTCAATATCATCTGCCGGACACATCACCACCATGCCAGGAATTGTCCGCATCAGTGCAATATCCTCATTGCATTGATGAGAAGCGCCGTCCTCTCCCACTGTAATACCTGCATGAGTTGCGCCAATTTTTACGTTCAAATGTGGATATCCAATAGAATTGCGCACCTGCTCAAATGCACGGCCTGCCGCAAACATTGCAAAAGAACTCATAAACGGAATCTTGCCTGTCAGGGATAAACCAGCGGCTACCCCCGCCATGTTTGACTCTGCAATTCCACAGTCAATATGTCTGTCAGGAAACGCTTTCTTAAAAACGCCTGTCTTTGTTGCCGCTGCAAGATCTGCATCAAGAACCACTATATTGGGATTTTCTTTTCCTAACTCAACAAGGGCATTGCCATAGCTCTCCCTTGTCGCAATCTTTTTTACCTCTGACATCATTTGCCTCCTATTCTCTCCAAGTCTGCCATCGCAATCGCATACTCATCATCATTTGGTGCTTTGCCGTGCCAATCTGCATTTCCTTCCATAAACGATACGCCTTTTCCCTTTAATGAATGCGCAATAATCGCTGTCGGCATTCCTTTTGTCTCCCGTGCCTCTTTAAACGCAGCGCGAATCTGGTCAAAATCGTGTGCATCCTCAAGATTGATCACATGGAAATTGAATGCCTCAAATTTCTTATCAATTGGATATGGTGAACACACATCCTCAATTTTGCCGTCAATCTGTAATCCATTGTTATCAACAATCACACAAAGATTATCCAGCTTTCTATGCCCTGCAAACATAGAAGCCTCCCATACTTGGCCTTCTTCAATCTCACCATCGCCAAGCAGTGTATACACTCTGTAGTCTGCATTGGACATTTTGGCGCCAAGCGCTATCCCGCAGGCAGCTGAAATCCCCTGTCCAAGGGAACCAGAAGACATATCTACACCTGGAACATGCTGAATGCATGGATGTCCTTGCAAATAAGAGCCGAGTTTGCGAAGCGTTTTCAAATCTTCAACTGGAAAATAACCGCGGTTTGCAAGTGTCGAATACAGCCCTGGAGCTGTATGTCCCTTGGATAAAACAAAACGATCCCGATCTTCCTTTTTAGGATTTTTAGGATCAATATTCATTTCCTCAAAGTATAAGAAGGTGAAAATATCTGCTGCTGATAAAGAACCGCCCGGATGCCCTGCTTTTGCTGCATGAACACTTGTGACGATGCCTTTGCGAACTTCATTTGCCATTTGTTGAAGCTCTAAATTTGTCATTGCTTTGTCCTCCATTTTCCTGAAATGTACTCTGTAACAGTCGTGTCTTCCGTGCCCCGGCACGGTTTTGCATTGTGCCTAAAATGTCGTATAAATTAAGCTAACTATTATGATAAGACTATCATATTCCGTGCTCGGTGTAAATAGAAATTATACATCATTTTAACTTTGTTTCATTGCCATAGTACGCACCTGCACCATGTTTTCTATAATAATGCTTATCCTGTAACCGTTGTGGTGCTGGGATTGCCTTCGGATTTAACTGCTCTGTAAAAAAAGCCATCTTTGCCACTTCCTCAAGCACTACTGCATTGTGCACAGCCTCCTTTGCATCTTTTCCCCATGTAAATGGACCGTGATTTTGGCAAAGAACTGCCGGCACTGCCATCGGATCTTTATCTTGAAATATTTCTATGATAACAGTACCTGTATTTTTTTCGTATCCATCGTCAATCTCGCCCTGACTAAGTACACGCGCGCACGGAATTTCTCCATACATATAATCTGCATGGGTGGTTCCATAACATGGGATTGCCCTGCCAGCCTGTGCCCAGCTTGTAGCATAAGTACTGTGTGTGTGCACAATTCCGCCAATCCCCGGAAATGCTTTGTACAGCGCCAAATGTGTAGGCATGTCTGACGATGGATTGTATCTTCCCTCTACGACGTTTCCTTCCAAGTCTACCACTACCATATCTTCAGGTTTGAGCATATGATACGCTACGCCGCTTGGCTTAATCACAAATAGACCCTGTTTGCGGTCAATTTCGCTTACATTTCCCCAAGTAAATGTGACAAGCTGATATTTTGGCAAATCCATATTTGCTTCATAGACTTTTTTCTTTAATTCCTCCAACATTCAGATTCCCTCCGTCATGTTATCAACTGCTTCGCGCTCAATAGCAAGACCTCTTTTGTACCGCTCTATAAACCGGGCAAAACCTGCCGCATCCGTTGCATTGGGTTCTATGCGCATTGACTGTTCACTTGCAAATACTTTGTGACTCAAATAATCGCTCAGTGATTCGCCGCAGTCTCTTTTTATCATATAATTAGCCAGAACCGCAATTCCCCATGCGCCGCCTTCGCCTGCCGTGTTCATGACAGAAACCGGTACATTGAGCGCCGCCGCAACAATGCGCTGTCCCACACCTTTTGTCTTGAACAGTCCTCCGTGCGCCAACAGCTCATCCAGCAGGACATTTTCCTGCTCAAACAAAATATCCATGCCAATCTTGACAGCTCCAAGCGCTGTAAAAAGATGAACCCGCATAAAATTCGCAAGCGTAAAGTTTGCATCTGGAGTTCGCACAAAGAGCGGCCGCCCCTCTGCGAATCCTGTCATATGCTCACCGGAATAATAACCATATGCCAATAATCCGCCGCAGTCTGCATCCCCTTCCAATGCCTTTTGATAAAGTGTGCTATACAGCGCATCTATATCCACTTTGTTTCCCATCGCTTCCTGAAACTCTTTGAAAAGATGAACCCAAGCATTCAGATCCGATGTGCCATTGTTGCAATGCACCATTGCGACCAGATTTCCATCAGGCGTAGTAACAAGGTCCAACTCCTCATAGGATTTTGACAGTTCCCGTTCCAGGACTGCCATAGCAAACACGGAAGTGCCTGCTGAAATATTTCCTGTACGCTGTGCCACACTATTCGTTGCAACCATGCCTGTACCTGCATCGCCCTCCGGCGGGCACAATGGAATCCCCGCTTCAAGAGTCCCTGTCACATCAAGAAGCTTTGTCCCTGCTTGTGTGAGTGTTCCAGCCTTGTCACCCGCAGCAAGAACTTTGGGCAGAATATCTGCAAGCTTCCATGGATACTGCTTTTCGCTTATCAGTGCATCAAACTGCGCAATCATTTGTTGATTATAGTTTTTGGTATGAATATCAATCGGAAACATTCCAGACGCCTCGCCTACGCCAAGCACTCTCTCACCGCTTAATTTCCAGTGAATATAGCCTGCAAGCGTCGTCAAATACTCAATGTTCTGCACATGTTCCTCATGATTCAAAACCGCCTGATAAAGATGGGCAATACTCCACCGCTGGGGAATGTGATAATCCAATAACTCTGTCAGAATTCTACTTGCTTCCTGCGTCATAGTATTGCGCCACGTCCTAAAGGGTACTAGAATCTCGCCGCTTTTGTCAAACGCCATATAACCATGCATCATACCACTAAAGCCTATCGCGCCAAGTGTCTTAAGTTTTATGCCATATTGTGTTTCCACGCTATTTGCCAAATTCTGGTAGCAGTTTTGAAGTCCCTCCCAGATGCATTCTAAACGATATGTCCATATATTGTCAACAAGCTGATTCTCCCAGTCATGCGTTCCAATGGCAAGCACTTTGTGCATATCATCTGTCAGAACAGCCTTAATCCGCGTCGATCCAAACTCAATCCCCAGCGCTGTCTTTCCATTCTCAATGGCGCTTTTTTTATCCAGTCCCATAACATATACCCTCCATATTCCTTTTAGCCATAAATGGCTTGTCACTCATTTCAAAAAATTCCCCGCTGTACGCAAGTATAAATGTGCCAAACGGGCATTCGTGCACCTTTCCTTCAATTTTAGAAAAACCTGTTCCGCCCCCGAACGGACCAGTTCCCACGCCGAACCAATCCCCACGGAATCCAGCTTCCCTGCCATCTCCTTACCAATATTCATCATAACAGAAAAAGACTGTAGTATCAATCAGATCTCAGAACCGGTCACTAACTGACCGTTTATAATGGGCGTGGTGCTTTCAAAAAATCGCCGCCGCAGATTCTTTTACAGGGTAAGGAACTATTCAGAAATTACTCATGACAAGAACGCCGCATAAATGTCCATCTGCTGCATCAGAAAATCTTGACATAGCCCGCTATGCCTGCGATTTTCTTCTTTGCAGCTGAACATTTATGCGGCGTTCTTGTCACAAGTAATTTCTGAACAGTTCCTAACTGACTGGAAAAGGCCGGATTCCCCGCAAGGGACAAAATTACCGTGAAATGTCAGCAGGGACGGCTTAACATTATAAAGGACGAAATAAGGTCAGAGCCGGAAAAAATAAAGCAGAATGAATATTTATTTTGTAAAATCTATTTCATCCAGATTCTTATTGCAGTATAATGGAGTTGAAAACAAAAAATTTTAAAGAGGTATAAACAATGACTGAAAAAGAAAAGATGCTTGCAGGGCAACTTTATGATCCGTCTGATTCCGAGCTGGATCAGTTACGTTTAAAAGCACGCAAATTGGCTAGAAGCTATAATTTGACTGATGAGGATGAAAGGGAAAAGCAATTTCAGATTCTCAAAGAGTTACTTGTCAATACGCCGGAAATACCTGGATTGCAGGCTCCCATCTATTTTGATTATGGCTGTAATACATATTTTGGCAAATGCAGTGGGGCAAACTTTAATTTTACCTGTCTTGACGTTTGCCCTGTCCATATTGGAGATAATGTAATGATTGGACCAAATGTTACTATTGCCACTCCTATGCATCCAATGCTTCCTGAAGAACGGAATTGTAGATTACGTGAGGATGGTACATTATATAATCTTGAATATGCAAAGCCTGTTACCATTGAGAATGATTGTTGGTTAGCTGCTAATGTTGTTGTCTGTGGGGGAGTAACAATCGGAGAAGGAAGCGTTATTGGAGCAGGAAGTGTCGTAACAAAAAATATTCCTCCACACAGTCTTGCAGTAGGCAATCCATGTAGAGTAATTCGAGAGATTACGGAAAAAGACAGAATGGAATAATCTTTTTTCAGAGAAAATTCTTTTTACTATTAATATATTACGCATTTTACCCCTTAGAAGGAGCTGTCCGCTATGGAAACACACCACATCTCACTTTTCCCCAATGATCACTTTTTAGATATCAGACCATATCAGTATGGCTGGGAACAATGTAAACCGCTCCACTCTTTTGGCCCTTTTGTCCGCAATCACTATTTATTCCACTACATCATCAGCGGACAGGGAATGCTATTCTCTCATTCTAGCAATGGTGAAATACATGAATATAATCTGGGAGCAAACCAAGGATTCCTAATTTGCCCCGGACAGATTAACCTATATACTGCTGACGAGAAAGACCCTTGGAAATATGTCTGGATAGAATTTGACGGAATGCATGCTGAAGAATGCCTTCTCCAGGCAGGCTTACAACAGGATCAGCCCATCTACCGCCCCGGAACGCGGAAGAAGGAAAACTGTTACAGGAGCAAATGCTTTATTTTACCGAAAATCCTTCGAAATCCCCTATCCATCTGGTAGGATGCCTATATCTTCTTCTGGACAAGCTCATCGAATTTTCAACCAAACGCCAGAATATTGAAGAAAAAAAAAGCACAGGATTTTTATATTAATGAAGCGGTAGTCTACATCCAACAAAACTACAACCGTGAACTGACTGTCGATAAAGTTGCCGATTTCTGCAAACTGAACCGTAACTACTTCAGCCGGAAATTTAAACAGGTAATGGGTTGCACCCCTCAGGAATTTCTAATTCATCAGCGCCTGACCAATGCGGCCGAGTTGATGCGCCTCACCGACCTGCCCATTAAGGCGATAGCCGCTCAATGCGGCTACCAAAACCAGTTCCATTTCTCCCAGGCCTTCAAAAAAAGTTATGGCATGCCTCCGCAGGAATGGAGAAAACAAAACCATACAAAAAATGACTGACTATCGCAGGGCAGACCATTTCTACATGATTCTACATTGCTTTCAAATATATCTGGAATGCAGGATAATCTCCCTGTATCTGGGGAACAGGATATCCTGCTTTCATCAGAACCTCGCCGCTTTGAGGAGAACCGGTTCCATTGATCTGATATTGGAATGCCGGATTCAGCCCTTTGAGACGCAGGCAACGGAAAGGCGGCGCAGCATGGGTAGTGCCCAGAATCACATTGACTAAAGCCTCCCGTTGGTCTGGAGACACCTGCTCCCACGCTGTATAAGAGCTGTCTTTTAAAGGGCTGGTGAGACGATAATAGTCTCCATGATGAAGCAGATCATAGTAAGTCTTATACTGTTCCACCTGGCAGCGAATCTCAGTTTTCTCCTCCGCAGTACACTTCCCCAAATCCATCTCATAGCCAAAAGCCCCGCTCATGGCAGTAATTCCCCGTGTCTTTAGAGGCGTGATTCTCCCATTCTGTTCATTTGGAACAGCCGATACGTGAGCTCCCATCGTACAAACCGGATAGCAGAAAGAAGTGCCATACTGAATATGCAGACGGTCAATCGCATCCGTATCATCACTGCACCAGATTTGGGGCGTGTAATAAAGCATGCCTCCGTCAAACCGGCCTCCTCCCCCACAACAGCCTTCGATCAAAATATGCGGATAATCACAATGCAGACGTTCCAACAAGTCATATACGCCTAAGACATATCGGTGATAGACCTCCCCCTGACGTCCGGCTGGCAGACTGGCAGACCAAACATCCGTGAGACTACGGTTCATATCCCATTTAATATATGAAATGTCCGCACTCATGAGTACTGCTCTTATTTGATCATAGATATAATCCCTGACATCCCTACGGGAGAAGTCCAACACCAACTGCCCCCTGCCCCGAGAAGGAGCGCGCCCTGGAACCTGCAGCACCCAGTCCGGATGGGCACGGTAGAGATCGCTGTCCTCATTGACCATTTCCGGTTCTATCCAGATACCAAATTTCATCCCCAATTCCCTGATACGAGGAACCAATGCCTCCAATCCGCCAGGCAGTTTTTCTAAATTAACCTTCCAATCGCCTAAACCGCTGTTGTCATCATTTCGGGTACCAAACCAGCCATCGTCCATGACAAAAAGTTCAATTCCAAGAGCCGCAGCCTCTCTGGCAATATCCACCAGCCTATCAGCAGTAAAATCAAAATAAGTAGCCTCCCAATTATTCACCAGAACCGGCTTGTATTTGCCATGATAAGGGTCACGGAGAAGATGTTCGCAAATAGCTCTGTGATACTGGCGGCTCATCTGCCCAAATCCATTCGGTGAACAGACCATTGCCGCCTCCGGGGCGGTAAAGACTCCGCCTGCTTCCAGCGTCCAGCAGAAGTGATAGGGATGGATTCCCATGACCAGACGGCTGTTCTCATATTGGCTACACTCCACAGCCGCTTCAAAATTGCCGCTGTACAGCAGCATGACGCCATAGCATATGCCAGTATCTTCATCGGCATCCCTGTCACAGAGCATCACGAAGGGATTATGCTGATGGCTGGACGTTCCACGCACACTACCTACGCTCTGTATCCCGGACCGCAGCGGTCCCCTGTCCAGGCAACGCTCCATCAAATGGTGTCCATTGAAGGTAATCATATCCAGATCTGACCGAAGGAAATCCAGACAAAGAGATGCGCAGCGGCACAGGCGCACCGGCTCACTCCCCTGATTGACTACCCGGACCGCCCGCGTTATAAGATCGAAGGTCTCAAATACGCTGTAGTACAACTCCACCAGCACCTGTGCTGCGCTGTCTTTTAAATAAACCACCAGCGTTTCCGCCTCATCTTCTATACCAAAAAAAGCAGGCAGGCCTTCCAGAGCATATTTCCCCTTTTCCAGACGATAGCTTTCATAGCGCAAGTCTGCTGTATGGCTGCCCTCCGGTAACTCGAACTCAATAGAAGGCACACGGAAATCTCCCACACCACAGGTAGAATATTCCTGCGGCATAATATCCAGAGAATAGTCCCGGTTGCTCCCCGCCTCATTCGGGTTGGGTGAAAAACTGCGGCCGCCACACTGAATCAGGCCGGACAAATCACAGTTGTCAATTTTCGTTCCATAGTAGGTGTGCAAGAGCACATTATATTGATCAGCTTTCATTTGATATGTAGTATTTAGCGTGTGCAATGTAAAAATTTTGTTTTCCTGATCAAGTACGATCATAGAGATACCTCCCAATAAACTTTTTTAAAAAACAGCCCCGGCAACTTGTGTGTCAGGACTGTTTAGAATACCTATTTCCCGCCAGTTCCAGCAATACCTTCTACAAATTGACGCTGGAAGATCAAATACAACACCACCATTGGCAGCATAGCCAATAAGGAACCTGCCATCAGCACAGGAAAATTGGTGGTAAACTGACCGCGCAGAGTTGAAAGACCAGAGGACAACGTCATCATCTTCAAGTCGGAATTAACTACCAGCGGCCACATCAGGTCACCATATGCAAAAACTGCTGTAAAAATGGTTAAGGCCGCTACGGAAGTTCCTGTCAACGGAAACATAATCTTATAGAAAGTCTGCCATTGATTACATCCATCCAGATAGGCAGCCTCCCCCACTTCCTCCGGAATACTCATATAAGTCTGCCGCAGGAAAAAAACACCAAAGGCACTGACCAGACCCGGGAAAACCAAAGCAAAAACTGTATTTGCCATACCCATTTTAGCAACCATCTGATACTGCGGGATAATAAAAATCTGACTTGGCAGGGACATCTGAATTAGCACTATGCCAAAAAGCAGCTTCTTACCCCTGAATTGCAGCTTTGCAAATGCGTAACCCGCCATGGAACTAAATGCGACAGCGCAGACTACCCGGAAAAAAACCATCAAAATCGTGTTCCAGTACAGATTGGCAAAAGGTAACAAGAAGAATCAAACCAACAGTCCAGATAACAATCGCGGAACCATAGCCACGGTCTCCTGCCACAAAAGATGAGCGGTAGAACAGATACATCAGGCTCTGCATATCAGTCAGCGCCGGGTTTGTCACGTCCGCCATCATATAGATGAGATCATAAATCTTCATAGAAGCCATCAGACGCATGATCAGGACGGAAAACAAAGTGGGTGATACCATCGGCAGTGTTATCGTAAAAAACTGCCGAATCTTTCCCGCACCGTCAATACTGTTGGCTTCATAAAGCGTTCTGGGAATATTCTGTAAACCGGCCAGCAGAAGAACCGCATCATAACCGATACTGCTCCAGACCGCCACAATGGCAACTGCCAGTACCGCTGTCTTCGGATCGGTAATCCACTGGATTTTTACCCCCAGCATTTGATTGAGGATACCATACTCGCCATTGAATATCCAGCGCCACACCATTGCAACGGCAGCCGGAGCGCATACCAATGGCAGGAAAAAAATTGTACGGAATCCGCTTTTAAACTTCACTTTTGCATTGAGCAGCAAAGCAACCATCAACGCCAGCGCAATACCCACGGGTACATTCAGGATACAGAAGTAAACCGTGTTCCATGTTGCCTTCCAAAATTCGGCATCCCCGAACATATCCGCATAATTTTGTAAACCAATAAATTTATAATGCCCAAAACCCAAATGCTCACAAAAACTGGCATATAACGTCTATACAAAAGGCCACAGGTTTAAAACAACCAGACCAATAATGGTAGGCGCCACCATGAACCAGCCCCATCTCTCTTCCCGCCGGGCAGCCGCAGACAGTTTATTCTTCATCAGAACCCCTCCTCTCAGTCATCTGCCAGTTTCTTGGCAGTTTCAGTGTTGACAATTCGCTGCATATTTTCCAGTCCAGTCATAAGATCCTGACCCCCCGCATAAATGTCAGTCAGCTCATCTAGCACCTGACTCTTCCATTTTGGGCTGGCAGAATTATAAACCGCCTGTACCGCATAATCAAACTGATCAAAAATAACATCCAAATTCAATTTTTCATTATAAGAATCAAATGCAGAACGCCATGTTTCCTCACAGCCGATATAAGCAGGAATAGCGGCTCCGTTTTCTCCCTGAATACGCTGTGCTTCTTCCGTACCAAAAAATTTAATTACGTCCAGCGCAACATCAAGATTTTTACCACGGGCTGCGGTGGAATAGCACAGACCATTGGACATGGTTGCCCTGCCATCCCGATCCAGACTTTCACTATCCTCGATGGGATCGGCACATCTAGGTAATTTAGCCAAATCCCATTTCCCCCTCATCTCTGGGTAATTCTCCATTAATTGGGGCAGGTTCCAGTTGCCTTCCAGATACATAGCTCCTGCCTCAGAGAAAAACGCCGTCCCGGGCGCAGTTTCGGTAAAATATGTCTGATTTGGGCACCAGTCTTCCTTCTGCATGTTCACGTAGAACTCCATCCCCTTGACAGAACCAGGATTAGTGTATCCGGCCTGGGTACGATCCGCAGTAAGAATATGACCGCCCGCCTGATAAACAAAACACCAATAGCCCAGCTGGTCATCATTATAGGCCATAAAGCCATACTTACCGGTTGCATCATAAATTTTACGGGAAGCATCTGTCAAATCTTCCCATGTCCAATCATCGGTGGGGTAAGGAACGCCAGCTGCATCAAACATTTCCTTATTGTACACCAGCATACCATTATCTTTATCCTTAGGCACGCCATAAAGCCGCCCGTCACTGCCACTGGCATTGCTGCGTGAAATTTCCGAGAAATGCTTTTCATAATAATCAGACTCCACATCATCATACAAATCTGTGACATCAGCCAACATACCAAAATCTGCATAATACAACAGCTGGTTAGTATGCATCCAAAAAATGTCCGGCATGGTATTACTTTCTGCAGAAGCTTCCAGCTTAGTCCAGTACTCACTCCAACTGGTAGCCTGCACCTCAATAACCACGTCAGGATGCTGGGCAGTATAGGCATCGCACATAGCCTGCATCCCCGGACGTTGATACACATCCCAGATTTGGAAGGTAAGATGGGTTTTTCCGTCCGCAGAACTGCCACAGCCAGTAACCGACAGCATCAAAAACAACATCAAAACTGCCACTGTTATATGAGGTAACTTTCTCATTAGCTTTACTCCTTTATATATATTTTATTTTTCGATTTGAATATGCGGTAATAATATGAAAACAACCCGGGTTTATCTTTTTCAAAAATCCCCGCTCAAACTAATTAAAATTATAATAAATGGCTCTTGTCCTGTAAATTAAGCGATGTGCTCAATATATATCACAATTTTACAAAAATCACATTTTTATATAAATATTTTAATTTTTATGAACAATAAACTCCCTAACTAATTCTTCTTACCACGTTTTCTTCCTCTAATACCTACAACACCACGCAAAGCAAAATTGGCGGAGATTTGCAGAAATTTCTTTCTATCCCCTTTGCACGGTATAATACCGACAATTTTTGAAAATGCCAAAAATGGGCGCAAAAAACAGGAAACCTTTTCTTGATTTCCTGTCTTGGCGTGCCGTTCTATGTAGTGGCGGTTATTCAATTTTCTTTTGGCTATGGTTCTTTAAGCGGGGAGTTAGCTATCTTTCTTAAAATATTCAATTACCATGAAAACAATCCCCAAAATTACCAATGCGATAGAAATACAAAACCATAACATAAGGTTTGACTCCGCTAATTGTGTCAAGAGTTTTCCGGGCGGTGTTGACCATCCATCTATAGTATAATTATTTGCACATATAATAACAGCCAACGTCCAAATGCTTCCGATTAACGAAATAAATCCTCCAATAATTGCCCGTTTCAAGAATACTACCTCCATATCTTTTTTCAGTTTGACAAACAATGATTTGCCGTTGCTTTATTATATATCAGTTTTTCTATCTCTTATTAAAGCTCTTTGCCCAAATAACTATAACGATTGCAGTTGCAACCAAAAACTCTGCAAAAATTACAGGTTTCCCCCATACTTCCGATTCTAAAGCGAAATGGAAGTAATGTCCTACAAAGAATGCCGCAAGGAATATTAAATAAATTGCAGCCGAATATAGAATATTTTTAAAAATCTTTGTACGTGTCTGCTCCCTGCTTAACAGTTGCTTTTGCTGCTGTTCCAGCATATCTGTCTTAACTGATAATTCGTCTATTTCTGACGGTTTCAACAGATAATCCAGTGTGACATTAAATGCTTTACTTAATTCAACAATTTTCTCCACTTCGGGTATAACTTGCCCGCTTTCCCATTTTGAGATAGACTGTCTGGAAACATTTAATTGCTCGGCTAATTGTTCCTGCGTCAATTCCCTGCCTTTGCGTAACGTTATAAGTTTTTCTGAAAATTCCATGTGTGCTCCTCCTTTTTATTTTGCAACCCAATCATATCAAAAACCGCATTTACACGCTATCAATCTGGCTTTACATTTGCATAACAAATAGTGGAATTTACGAGCTTTTGTAAATCTTGATTATCATTTTATCAAATGCTCTCATTTCATCATGGTTAAAGTAATACTATTCGTCACTCCAACAGGCAAAATCTTTGAGAAAAATACTAAGAGTTTATTATATACGCCCGGAACAACTAACCGTTTCCCTTTCATCAATTTGGGGTAAGCTATTTCTACTACACTTTCCGGCTTCATCACTGCATATTTGAATAGCAGCGTATTTTGTATATTTGCTTTTGCTGCAAATTCTGTTTTCTTTGCTTCGGGACAAAGTGAAGTTATTTTTATATCTGTCTTATTAAGTTCTCCATAAAGAGCATTAGAGAACAATATTATACTATAATTGAGCAAATTTGAAATTTTACCAAAATTACTTAAAATGATTTAA
>CAJUKA010000058.1 GCA_910586585.1 uncultured Lachnospiraceae bacterium | reverse complement strand
TCACCAAATAATTGGATGGCAATTAGAGAGTATCTGTTCATGCGTTTATTCTGAGAAAATTAATGGAAGGTATTGACAATTGTCAGACAATTTGTTATATTGTTTACAGATTCGTGATAACTCCATCACGAATAAGCATTTTAAATGCTTTTCACTTAACTCTTTTTCAATATAGTAATCCTTACAAGAAAGCTTCTTCATGACAGTATCCTCCCAAGTTTTTGCTGCCGGAATGAAGCTTTCTTTGTTTCATATGTATTTCTGGACAACGAATGAATGATTAAATGAATCAGAATGGTATCAAATAAATGAGTATGTGACACAGTATTTATAATACAACAAAACTTAATTTTTGCTGGTCAGTAAAATCGCGCAGCGATTTAGAATAGGAGGTTTATTATGGAAAGAGCGCTTATTGTAGGGGTAAATAAAACTGTAGACAGAAAAACGGAGAAGTCTCAATTTGCAATAGATGAAATGATGAGCTTAGTGAAGGCGTGTGACATGCAGCCTGTTGGATGTTTGGAACAGAATATGGACAGTACAAATGCATCTACTTATATTGGTGCAGGAAAAGTGCGGGAAGTATATGATATGATAAGGGCATTGGAGGCAGATCTTGTAATATTTGATAATGGTTTATCTCCGATACAGCTTAGAAATCTACAAAAGGAATTAGACTGTCCGGTTATGGATCGGACAACACTCATATTAGAGATATTTTCCACAAGGGCGAGAACAAGAGAAGCAAAACTTCAAGTCGAGACAGCACGACTGCAATATATGCTTCCTAGACTTGTTGGGCTCCATGATGCACTGTCAAGACAAGGTGGTGCAAGCGGCGCCATGAGTAACAAAGGCGCAGGCGAGAAAAAGCTTGAATTGGATAGACGGCGGTTGGAACAGCGCCTCACAAATATGAAGCGTGAACTTGAGAACATTACAGGAGAGCGAAAAATACAGCGCAAAAAGAGGGCTGATTCAGGTATTCCAAGAGTATCTTTGACAGGATATACGAATGCTGGTAAATCCACAATCATGAATTCTCTACTTTCCACATATGCTGAGGATGAAGAGAAGAAAGTGTTTGAAAATGATATGCTTTTTGCGACACTCGATACAACTGTCAGAAGAATTGTGCCGCCAAGTCAAAATGCATTTTTGTTATCAGATACCGTGGGATTTATTTCAAATTTGCCGCATAATCTTGTAAAAGCGTTTCGCTCGACATTAGAGGAAGTTCAGGAGGCTGATTTACTTATCCATGTCGTGGATTATTCCAATGAAAATTATATGGAGCATATTAAGGTGACAGAGGAAACGTTGAGGGAACTTGGAGCAGAAAAAATACCAATGATTTATGTGTACAATAAAGCGGATTTGTGTGGAATGGGTGAATCTGCGGTAGTACAGGGGGAAGATCGAATATATATGTCAGCCAAGTCACAAAATGGTATTGAGACGCTACTGACATTGATTGCTGGGAAGCTTTCCAAAGAATATAAGGTTTGCGATTTATTGATTCCTTATGAAAGAGGAGATATCGTATCATATCTGAATGACAATGCGATAGTGTACAATATGGATTATCGTGAGAATGGCGTGTATCTGAATGCAAATATCAGTCTGATTGATACGGGAAGATATGAGTCATTTATTGTGTAATAATGTTATATTTGGAATTAATTTTTGGTTTCGGTAAGATAGATTGATTTTTGTTTTCTTTTGGTGAATGTTCACAATTTATTTATATTTTAATAATAATAATGCGTTAAAATATATATGAAACAGTTGTCGATGACATTTACTGGAGGAAAAAATGATGGATAGAAGCGGAGGAAAAAAAGTAGGCAAAGAAAAATTGCACAAGATTTTGTTTGCAATAGGCATGATAGGTGTTATAATATTAAATATTGCATCATGGAAAAGTGTTCCATTCAGTGATTGGTATATCAAACATATTTTTCCGATATGGCTAAATACCTACGCACGCCTTACGAGTATGGTGCCAATCAGCGTAGGCGAGATTATGCTTGTTTTGGCCGTGGCAATCACCTTGTTTGGAATCTGTCTTTGTGTATATAACCTCATTTGTAAAAGAAAATTCAAAAAAGCTGTTAGAAAATTTGGCATATTTTATGCATGGACAGTACTTATTGTTTGTTATGTGATGACATTAAACTGTTTTATTTTATACCATGGCTCTAGCTTTTCGGAAAAGTATATGGCACATGCCGCAGAGCCTGACACACTGGTTGCAAGTACTTCTGGCAATGTGATAGTACAAACCACTACATATTCACAGAACAAGGAGCAATCAAAAGCCTATACAAAAAAAGATTTGGCAGCGCTTAGGGATTATATTGTTGCGCAGTGCAATACCCTTGCAGATGAAGTCGATCATGATGACAGTGGCGCTGTATATTATGATGGAGATTTGATTGAAGCTTCAAGGCAGGCTATGAAAAAGCTTGGCGAGGACTATGATCAACTATCTGGTTTTTATGTGACGCCTAAATATTTAACATGTTCTGAATTTTTTAGCCAACAGTATATTATGGGTTATTATTTTCCATTTTCTATGGAAGCGAATATTAATTCTGTGATGTATATTACTAATGTAGCACCTACTGTTTGTCATGAACTTGCCCATACAAAAGGATTTATCTATGAAGATGACGCGAATCTGATTGGATTTTTGGCTTGTATTCGTTCAGACGATCCGTTTCTACAGTATTGTGGATATTTAAGTGTATTAGATTATGTAAATAAAGATTTTATTGAATCAATTGAAAAAAATGGAAGTGTTTATAAAAGCCATATTAGAATCCGTGATGTTGTGGCAGAGGATAATATTTTTCTGACAAAAGAAAATTGGCAGGAAGTTGAAAAAAAAGCAGTTGTTAGTACAGCTACTGTTAAAAAAGTATCCAATACATTCATGGATACAACTTTAAAATTAAATGGTGTTGAAGAAGGCGTATTGCAATATAATAATGTTGTGGGGCTGCTTTTAGAATACTATGATGGCACATTGTATTGAAGGACTAGATTAAAGAACTCATGCCGATGTATTCATTTTTCTAATCGGCAATTTGAGGCTCGGACATGGCGGAGTCGTGTGGAAAATACTTCTAAGGCAGCAAAAGATTCTACCTAAAAATGGAGGACTTAATTTTTTATGGGAGACATAATTTCATATGTATATGAATTTGGGGGCTTTACCTTTGCGGAAAAGCCCTTTTGCGAAATTGATGGACTTGTTTTTTCACATCTTTCTTACTTTATTTTCAATGGAATTATTCCAGGAATTGAAGATAATGAACCCGCTATCGCACTATGTGATGTAGCACAGCAGATGGATTGGCGCAATTTTATCTCTGTGAAATGGGAACTTGATAAAAATAGAGAGCTTTTTTATAAGATAGCATTTTGTCGCAGATACCGGAGCACAAAGGCCAATTATCTAGTTGAGGAAACAAATGCGGACGAGGATGTGCAGTTTTGTGCGGTCACATTTTTGTTAGGAAATGGGGATATATTTCTGTCTTTTAGGGGAACAGATGACTCGTTGATAGGGTGGAAGGAAGATTTTTATATGGCTTACCGTACTCCTGTAGGGGCGCAGATCAAAAGTACAGAGTATTTGAACCAAGTGGCAAAACTACTTGCCAGAAAGAAAAATCTTAGGATATACTTGGGAGGACACTCCAAAGGGGGAAATTTAGCAGTTTATGCTGCTATGACATGTGAGGATGCAATAAAGCGCAGAATTGGAAAAATATATAATATGGATGGGCCAGGTTTTCGTCCGGATTTTATGTCTACTCTTGATTATGCTGGCATAAAGGACAAGATTCTAAAGATTCTGCCAGATGAATCTTTTGTAGGAATGTTGATGGAGCAGAATGCAGATTATGAAGTGATAAAGAGTGATAAAATAGGTACGCAACAGCATATTTGTTTTTCATGGGTAGTAGAAGGCGATCATTTCGAACGTTCAGAAGAACAAATTCCAAAACGCAAAGAGCTTTATGATCGTATCAATCAATGGATATTTGCGTTAGGGATAGAACAAGTAGGAGACTTTATAGATAGCCTTTTCAAGATAATAGAGGTGACAGAAGCAAAAACATTGACAGATTTAAAAAATGTAAAAGGGGGAGATTTCGCGAAAAAATTACATTCCATTATGCATGAATATACAAAAATGAATGATGAGACAAAGCAGATATTCTGGGAAATCAGCAGATTTTTGGTAGAAGTACTTGCTTGTGATCAGCAGGAGCGTTTGGGTCGATGGAAAAGAATTGATAAAGTACGACAGAGAATAGAACATTGACAATTGAATAAAAATGTAACTGCTTTCATACAAAATAGATGTAACTGCTTACACCAAATATAGTTTTGAGTGGAATAACATTAAGGTGCATCAAGACATCGCGAAGCGATTATACATGGCTTGACGCCTGTAACAGGAAGCCGAAGGCTGAACTGTTGTTACTTTTCACACCTGCGCCATGCACTTGCTGCATGGCGTCGGAGCAAGCGCCAAAATGCGTGCTTTTTAGCATTTTGTGTGCATCAATTGTTGCAATTCACACCGAAATCGTTGTAAGTATATGAGAAATCTGGCGTAAGTGTGAATTGTAACGAACTGTTACTTTGTCTTGAAGAATGTAGTGAAAAGACAGTTGACTTTCTGAATGAAACGATATAAAATGAAAATGTAAGTGCTTACAATGCACGAAACTATTTTACAACGAAAAATAAAGCAGTTACATAAAACCAAAGAATTGAAAAATTGATAGGAGAAAAGCAAAATGGAATTATTAAACGCGGCAAAGACCAAAAAAAAAGAAAGACCCATTAAAGTACTTCAGTTTGGAGAAGGCAATTTTTTACGTGCATTTGTTGACTATTTTATTGATATTGCAAATGAACAAGGGAAATTTGATGGAGATATTGTTCTAGTGAAACCTATTGATGGTGCTGGAATTCTCAATATGTTTCATGAGCAAGACTGTCAATACACAGTATGTTTAAGAGGTATTGTTGATGGAGAGCCAAAAGTAATCAAGAGAGTAGTAACAAGCGTTGCAGATATCGTAGATGCCTACGAAGAGTATGAGAAATACAGTGACTATGCCAAGTTAGATTCCCTCAGATATATTGTATCCAATACGACAGAAGCAGGTATTGTTTATGATGAAACAGATAAATTTGAGGCTAACCCTCCTAAGACATATCCTGGAAAACTTTGCAAATTCTTATTTACAAGATACAAACATTTTAATGGTGCTGCGGATAAGGGGCTTGTGATGCTTCCAGTTGAACTGATTGACGATAACGGAATCCATTTAAAAGAATGTGTTGTTAATTTTGCAAAACTTTGGTACCTTGAAGAGGGATTTCTTTCATGGCTTGACGATGCTTGTGTATTTACATCTACACTTGTTGACCGTATTGTTACAGGATATCCGCGTGATGACGCAGAGGAGCTTTGGAAAGAATTTGGATATCGTGACAATATCGTGGTAACAGCGGAGCCATTTGGTCTCTGGGTTATCGAAAGTGCAAAAGATATCAGCAAAGAGTTTCCGCTTCCAGATGCAGGACTTCCGGTTGTATTTACAGACAATCAGAAACCATATAAACAGAGAAAGGTTCGTATTTTAAATGGTGCCCATACATCATTTGTTCTTGCTTCTTATCTTGCTGGTAATGATTATGTAAGAGAATCTATGGAAGATGAATTGATTGGGGATTTCATGCACAAAACTATCTATGATGAAGTAATTCCCACACTTGATTTGCCCAAGCAGGATTTGCTTGACTTTGCTGCTGCGGTAGATGGCAGATTCAAGAATCCATATATTAAACATGCCTTGCTTTCAATTTCCCTCAATTCTGTTTCAAAGTGGAGAGCGAGATGCCTGCCATCATTATTGGTTTATAAAGAGAGGACCGGAGAGCTTCCAAAGCATTTGACATTTTCAATTGCAGCACTGATGGCATTTTATACAGGAAATGAGATTCGTGAAAAGGCGCTTATCGGTCACAGGGATGGACAAGAATACAACATTATGGATGATATGGCAGTGCTTGAATTCTTTGCAGCAAACAGTGAAAAAGCTTCCGCAGAGTTTGTACAAGCATATCTTAGCAATACAGATTTTCATGGCCAGGATCTGACACAGACAGAAGGTCTTGCAGATGCAGTCACAGCTTATCTTGAAGATATTAGAACACTTGGCATGAGAAAAGCAATGGAAAAAAATTTCTAAATAAGAATAAGGAAACGAAATATGGCAAATTTTATTAAAATAAATGAAAATGATAATGTGGCTGTAGCACTCGATGTAATTCCTGAAAATACAACCGTTGATGTGGGAGATACAAAGATAACAACTGTTATGGAAATTCCGGCAGGTCATAAGTTTGCGCTTGTGGATATGCCAGAGCAGACCCCCGTTATCAAGTATGGATTCCGTATTGGAAACACAATAGCTGCTGTAAAAGCAGGTGAGTGGATTCATACGCATAATCTTAAAACAGGTTTGGGGGATTTGTTAGAATACTGTTATGAACCAGATCTGGCAGAGGAACAGTATACAGAAGATATCACATTTATGGGCTATAACCGTAAAAATGGAAAAGTCGGTGTCCGAAACGAAATCTGGATTATTCCTACAGTTGGCTGTGTCAATAATGTGGCAAGTAAGATTGCAGAGCTTTCCAAGGAGCTTGTCAGAGAAAACATTGAGGCAGTATGTGCGTTTCCTCATCCATACGGCTGTTCACAAATGGGAGAAGATCAAGAACATACTAGGCAGATTCTTGCCAATCTAATCAATCATCCCAATGCTGGCGGAGTACTTGTACTTGGTCTTGGCTGCGAAAACAGCAATATTGATGTTTTGAAGGGATACTTGGGTGAGATAGATGCTGAACGAGTGAAATTCCTTGTTTCACAGGATAGTGACGACGAGATTGCAGAAGGTGTAGAGATTGTAAAAGGGCTTGCGGAATATGCAGCGCAGTTTCAACGCGAACCAATCAGCGTATCAAAACTTGTCGTTGGTATGAAATGCGGTGGAAGCGATGGATTTTCAGGTATAACAGCAAATCCTACTGTTGGACGGTTTTCAGATATTCTGATAAGCAAAAAAGGCACTACGATTTTGACAGAAGTGCCAGAAATGTTTGGCGCAGAAACAATTCTTATGAACCGTTGCGCCAATGAAGAGCTGTTCCACAAGACAGTCGATTTGATCAATGATTTTAAAAATTATTTCAAGAGTCATAATCAGACAATTTATGAAAATCCATCACCAGGTAATAAAAAAGGCGGTATTTCTACACTTGAGGACAAGTCTTTAGGCTGTACACAAAAATCAGGAAATGCGATTGTGAAGGGTGTACTTGCATATGGAGAAATGGTAAAAACATCTGGTCTGAATCTTTTGAGTGCACCTGGAAATGATTTGGTAGCATCAACCGCACTTGCAGCAAGCGGTGCTCATATTGTACTATTTACGACTGGACGTGGAACCCCCTTTGCATGTCCAGTACCAACGATGAAAATTTCAAGCAATTCAAGACTTGCTGGCAAAAAAGAAAATTGGATTGATTTCAATGCTGGAGTGGTTGCAGAAGGTGAGGATTTGGATGCAGCAGGAAAGCGACTGTTTGATGAAGTAGTAGCAATCGCTTCTGGAAAACAAGTAAAAAGTGAGCTTGCAGGATTTCATGATATGGCAATCTTTAAGCAGGGTGTGACCTTGTAAATAGAATAGGACAATAAAATAGCGTATGCAAAAAAATAAATGGAGGAAAATAATATCATGGCAAAAAAAGTAGTTACAATGGGTGAAATTATGTTAAGACTTTCGACACCCAACAACGAGAAATTTATTCAGGCAGACGAGTTTGACATCAACTATGGCGGTGGCGAGGCGAATGTGGCTGTGTCGCTTGCAAATTATGGGCATGATGCAAGCTTTGTAACCGCGGTTCCTGACAATGAGCTGGGAGAATGTGCAATTGCATCTTTGAGAAAGTATGGCGTTGGCACAGACAATATTGCAAAGTGCGGCGAACGGCTTGGCATTTACTTCTTGGAATCTGGTTCAGCAATGAGACCCTCTAAGGTAGTATATGACAGAGCACATTCTTCAATCTCTACAGCAACAGCGGCTGATTTTGATTTTGACAAGATTTTTGAGGGTGCTGACTGGTTCCATTTTACAGGCATTACACCAGCGGTTTCTGATTCCGCAGCAGTGCTTACAGAAGAAGCGTTAAAGGCTGCAAAAAAACATGGTGTAAAAGTTTCTGTTGATTTGAATTTCAGAAAGAAATTATGGTCATCTGAGAAAGCACAAAAGGTTATGAAAAACCTTATGCAGTATGTTGATGTCTGTATTGGAAATGAAGAGGACGCAGAATTAGTATTAGGATACAAGCCGGGAAATACAAATGTGACAAGTGGTGATCTTGAACTTGCTGGCTATCAGTCTATTTTTGAACAGATGATTGCAGATTATAACTTTGAGTACTGTGTTTCTTCACTCAGAGTAAGCCATTCTGCTTCTGATAATGGCTGGTCCGCATGTATTTATGCAAGAGATACAAAAGAATTTTATCATTCTAAGGAATATAGAATCCATCCGATTATTGACCGTGTAGGCGGCGGTGATTCTTTTGCGGGCGGTGTCATTTGTGGATTGTTAGATGGCAAGGATTTCAAGGCGGCATTGGAGTTTGGTGTTGCTGCATCCGCATTGAAGCATACCATTCCTGGCGATTACAACTTGGTATCAAGAAAAGAAGTGGAGACGCTCGCAGGCGGCGATGCTTCCGGACGTGTACAACGCTAAAAGATAATAAAAATACAGAGATATTAGCTTAAGAGCTGTCGCGCAGCGACGATATAAAGTCACGAAGACGCAAGAGAATAATTTTAATGAAATGAACTTAAGAATGAAAATTATTCTCCTGAGAGTGCGTCAAAGGGACTTTAGCTTAAGAGCTGTCGCGCAGCGACTAAATAATAAGGAGGAACAAAAAGATGACGAACACAAATCCGTTTTCATTAGAAGGAAAGATTGCACTTGTTACAGGTGCTTCTTATGGTATTGGTTTTTCAATTGCAAAAGCAATGGCAAATGCAGGTGCTACAATTGTATTTAATGACATTAAACAGGAACTTGTTGATAAGGGAATTGCATCATACAAAGAAGAAGGCATTGATGCACATGGATATGTGTGTGATGTTACCAATGAAGATGCAGTCAATGAATTGGTGGCAAAAATTGAAAGTGAAGTTGGCGTAATAGATATTCTCGTAAATAATGCAGGCATTATCAAGAGAATCCCAATGTGTGAAATGACAGCAGCAGAATTCAGACAGGTTATAGATGTTGACTTAAACGCTCCATTTATTGTGTCCAAAGCAGTTATTCCTTCTATGATTAAAAAAGGACATGGGAAAATTATAAACATTTGTTCCATGATGTCAGAACTTGGCCGTGAAACAGTATCTGCATATGCAGCGGCAAAAGGCGGATTAAAGATGCTTACCAAAAATATTTGTTCTGAGTATGGTGAATTTAATATTCAGTGCAATGGTATTGGGCCTGGCTATATTGAAACACCTCAGACGGCTCCTTTGCGTGAAAGACAGCCTGATGGCAGCAGACATCCATTTGATACATTTATTTGTGCAAAGACCCCTGCAAACAGATGGCTGCAGCCAGATGAACTCGGCGGACCTGCGGTATTTCTCGCATCAGATGCATCAAATGGTGTAAATGGACACATTTTATATGTTGATGGTGGTATTTTGGCTTATATTGGAAAACAGCCGAAATAGCCTATGTTGTCACAATTATCAATATGAATGAAAAGAGGGAAAAAATGAACGAAGTATTAGAGAAAATCAGTAAAATTGGTATCGTTCCAGTTGTTGTATTGGATGATGCAAAGGATGCAAAACCATTGGCAGAAGCTTTGGTGAAGGGCGGACTTCCTTGTGCAGAGGTTACATTTAGAACGGCTGCTGCCGAAGAGTCTATTCGGATTATGGCAAGTGAATTTCCTGAAATGCTGGTTGGCGCAGGTACTGTACTTACAACAGAGCAGGTTGATCGTGCTGTGAATGCAGGCGCTAAATTTATTGTAAGTCCAGGATTGAATCCAAAGATTGTAAAGTATTGCATTGAGAAAGGCGTTCCTGTAACACCTGGTACAGCAAATCCTTCTGATGTAGAGCAGGCGATTGAGCTTGGACTTGAAGTTGTAAAATTTTTCCCGGCAGAAGCAGCAGGCGGATTGAATATGATTAAGTCTATGGCTGCTCCTTATACACAGATGAAATTTATGCCTACAGGCGGCATTTCTGCAAAGAATATTTGTGAGTATCTTGCATTTGACAAGATTATAGCATGTGGCGGATCTTGGATGGTAAAGAAAGATCTTGTTGCTGCCGGAAAATATGATGAGATTCAGAAACTTACAGAAGAAGCAGTAAGAACAATGCTTGGTTTTGAACTCAGACATATTGGTGTAAACTGCGAGGATGAAGCAGCAGCAGATTCAGTGGCTTCCAGATATGATGAATTGTTTGGCTTTACCAAGAAGGTAGGAAACAGCTCTATTTTCGCAGGTATTGAAATTGAGGCTATGAAGAAAATAGGACGCGGTGCAAATGGGCATATTGCAATTGGCACCAATAGCGTAGCACGTGCAAAGAACTATCTGGAATCTGTCAAAGGTGTTAAGTTTATTGAAGATACGGCTGTAGTAAAGAATGGAAAACTTACAGCGATCTATATGGAAGAAGAAATTGGTGGATTTGCAGTACATCTTGTACAGAAATAGACATCCATTCTACAATAATAAAACGCTGTCTATTTAGGCAGCGTTTTATTGCATAAACAGGAGGCTTTGGAAATGCTATATAAGATTCAGATGATAACACAAGAAGATGGATGGATTGTAATAGAAACAAGCGGTTGGGGCTCGGAACCTATCCGTTTGCTGGCAAAGAGCATTGCCGACGAGATGGGAAAAGAATTATTTCAGCCTTATGAAGGAGATGCCCAGTTTATGATAAAAGGAGATCCATATAAGTTGTTATTTCAATATGACGATCTTTTTGGAACTTGTGTGATATTGGATAAACTGGAGGACAAAGATGAGGTAGTAGCGCTTCTGGAACGTCATTTCCAGAAACTGAAGCAGTCCTCATAGGGAATTCATGTGCTCTCGGAGGCTCTTTTTCGAGCGTGCATCATTATATAGATTAGGAGAATAGCGTATGATAGATAAAAATTGTTCATATTGTATGGAAGGTGAACTTGTAGCAAAATTTGGAATAAAAATATGTGAATTAAATGCTTCAAAGGTATATTTATTCAAGGAACAAAGTCATAAAGGAAGAGTGATTGTAGCAAGCAAACATCATGTCAGTGAGATGACAGAACTTTCGGAAGAAGAACGAAATGCTTTTTTTGCAGATGTTAATCATGCTGCTGAGGCGATTCACAAAGCATTTTCACCAGATAAGGTTAATTATGGTGCATACGGTGATACTGGGCATCATCTTCATTTTCATTTGGTACCTAAGTATCAAGAAGATGAATTTGAATGGGGCAGTACGTTTGCTATGGACCCCAAGAGAAAAACATTGTCTGAAACAGAATATGAGGAAATTATTTCAGAATTGAAAAAATATTTATAGGAAAAGACATATAGCAAATTGGTTAAAATGTGCAATTTTTGGCAATAAATTGGTTGAAAATATACAAAATAATAAGATAGAAATAGTAAAGTATACATAATAACAGAGAAAAAAGGGAAAAAACTTGCACAAAAAGGGAAAATAAGCGATAATAACTAAGGACCTTTCAATAAATGCATTTTTATATGGATAATCCCATATAATTGATAAGATGATATAAAAATTTGGCGGTATATAGCAGCCTGCAGTAAATATAAAGGAAAGGAAGTTATTATGGGCGTAAAAGTTTTACTTGATTCAGTAGAAAAAGTTAGAGATTTTGTGGATATTACAAGGGGGACACCTTATGATATTGACTTGATAAGTGGAAGAAATACATATCTTGATGCAAAATCACTTCTAGGAGTATTGAGCTGTGATTGCAGAAAGCCTTTGATTCTGGATATTCATGCAGAATTGGAAGAGCGGGAGGAATTTTTATCACAAATTCAAAAGTATGTTGTAGCTTAATCATAGAAAACATTGTTAATATTAGAAATTGTAATTAAGAGGATATTTTGTGAAAAGCAGAATATCCTCTTATATTATACAAGCGTATGAAAAGTTTTCATGTGAAGCAAGATATGCTCATAAACTGGCAATGCAGTAGATATCTGCTGCGGTAATTTTGCATGGCTGAACTGTTTCTGTAATGACTTCTGTGAAATCGGGAATACTAGAAGAGATGTTGTTTCGCGGATATATTGGATTTGGCGTGGAAGCTTCGGTTGTTGCAATTATAGGCTTGTATTGTTTGCGGTTTTGTTCTTTTTACAAACAAGAAAAATTTAACTTGAGAAATTGTATAGAAATGGTAGTAAAATTTCATAAAAGATGATATTATATATATAACGGAATATTACCGAGCGTGAAACAAAAATAGAAAGGGGCTTTTTAAATGAAAAAGTGGGATGACTTAGTAGAATATTTACAAGATAAAAATTTAGTAGGTAATGAGATTTTAAGTAAATATTGTACGAAAAATGAAATTAAAAAAGATAATGAGAAGAAGGCAAATACATTGCTTTGGGTACTTGCAATTATCGGCGCTGTTGCTGCAATAGCTGCGATAGCATATGCCGTATATCGCTATATGACACCTGATTATCTTGATGATTTCGACGATGAATTTGATGACGATTTCGAGGATGACTTTTTTGATGACGAGGAAGACGAAGATCAGGAGAGCGAGAAAGACGCAGAGTATACAACTGTAAAATAAGAATTGATTACCGTGCGCCGCTTGGGCGGCATATTTTCTCTGCACGGGTCTGTGTATTAATCGAAAAAAGTGCATGTTGCATGGCAGCATGTACTTTTTTGATTTCATGCAGAGGAAGCATACCACAAAAGCGGCGCATGGATCGTGTGAGCAGCCCGATTGCTGATGAATCCTCATTATTGATGGAAGGAAATAGAACTTAACAAAGTTTTAGGAATTTTTTTTGAAAAAATGGAATAGACTAATAAAAGGTAAAACGAACGGAATTTTACAACTTAAGTAAATAGAATAGCAGAGAGGAACAAAATTAGATTATGTACTCAAAAAGTTATATACTTTTATTTATTGTAAATATTGTTTGTGGTATGATGCTTCTTTTTTCAAAGGAATATGATGTACAGGCAGGTAGCGTCTGCGAACAAGAGGTGGTCGTGCAGGCAACAACCGGAAATGTAGAACTTGAGAGACTTACTTCTTTGGAACGTGTTATTTCTTATGGAACATTGGAACAGCGTTTTTGTATTGACGTGTCGGACAAGGATCTGGAGACGCTTTTCAAGATTGTTGAAGCCGAAGCAGGTGGAGAAGATAGAAAAGGGAAGCTTTTGGTTGCAAATGTGGTGATAAACCGTGTCAAAAATAAAAAATTTCCGAACAATGTTACAGATGTAGTTTATCAGCAAAAACAAAATGTGGCACAGTTTTCTCCTGTTTCCAACGGAACAATTCATACAGTTAAAGTATCGGAGGATACAAAGGATGTGGTATACAGCGCTCTTAGAGGTGAGGATGTATCAGAAGGGGCATTGTTTTTTATGGCACGAAAATATGCTGCACCCGAAAATGTGCAATGGTTTGATTCCAATTTAACATTTCTCTTTTCGTATGGTGGACATGACTTCTTTGCGAAATAAAATTTATTTCTGGCGCGTTTAATTGTAAAGAGAGACTGTATGACGAGCATGTATTATCATAAGAGTAAAGAGCGAGGGGCGATATAGTCGCTCCTCGCTTTGTCATGAATGTGCTTCTAACCATTTTGCTACGCCATCATCATTATTGCTTTCGGTGATTCCCGTAGCAAGTTCCTTTAATTCGTCAATCGCGTTTTTGGTTGCATATGCTTCATCTGCCATTTGAAACATGGAAATATCATTTGCCGAATCGCCAAATACAACTACTCTCTGACAACCGCATAACTGCTTTACTCTTTGAATTGCGGATGCCTTTGTTGCATTCCCTGGACATAGTTCTAACCAATATTCTGGTCTATATTTGTCTTGTTGAAAAACACAATTAATTCCCTCAATCTGTCTTACACGTTCATAAAGAGGCTGCAACTCATTTTTGGGGGCAATAAAAGTAAAATAGCAGGTTTCCCCTTCATACAATTTATCTTCTGTATCAACCATACGAATACGCCTGTCCGCGGAATGGTTTTGCAAATAATCCTGAAAACCTTTATTCGTTCTTCCTGATAGGCATAATTTTACTTCATTCGACCCAAAATAAGCGGTTGCGAATCCAGGGATGATGGTGTCAGCTAAAGCCTGCCTTATGTGCTGCAATTCTTCTCCAAACATTGAAATCTCAATTTCTCTCTTGGATTGAGGATCGGCAAGAATTGTTCCGTTTCGGATAATGACAGGCAGATGAAAAGAAATATTTCTTGTAATTTCAGAAGCAGAATCCAGCGATCTTGCGGTTGCATATGTAAGAAATATACCTTGGTCAAGCAGACGGTTCAATATGATGGTACTTTCATTTGAAATTATTTTATCATCGCGCATTAAAGTTCCATCTAAATCAGTAACATACAATGTTTTCATAATGATATTATCTAATCCTTTCCGCAATCATAATATCCATGCAATGCTGATGCGGGATTCCGCCGCTATTGCAGTCAAAAATGATTTCTTCTGTCTTATGCAATTTCCAATCATGATAGAGCATAAAAAGTTCTCCAGAATTCCAGTGAAACCGATTGGTATCTTTATCCGGCGGAACTTCCACAAATGGTTTGTCTACAAATACATTGATTGCGTGTATGCCGCTTTTGTTTGTGTATTCTTTCAGATTTGCTGTGATTTCTTTCCGGATTTCCGGCTTAATAAAGTGATATACGCCACTACTGAAAATAATGTCATAGTATTCGCTTGCACGAAAATCAGTTATGTCAGCTCTAAAAAAATCTACATGCGTATTACATTTTTCTGCAAGCTTTTTCCCCTTTTCTATTCCAGTTTCAGACAAATCAAAAGCTGTTACAATATAACCGTTTCTGGCAAGAAAAACAGCATCTTTCCCCTCGCCGCAGCCAATATCCAGCACTTTTAACGGTTTAACCGGCGGTCGCAATTTCATTATTTCATAGCATAAATTGTTAGGGGTTATTCCCCAATAATAATCTGCCGCGTCATACCGTTTGTCATAATCGGACACCACAAAAGACTTATATCCCAAAAGGGAATCAATACTTGTGTCTAATACACTTGCGATCATAGGAAGCATTTCCATTTCAGGATAATTCGTTCCATTCTCCCATTTTGACACTGCCTGAAAAGAAACATTCAACTTATCTGCCAAAGCTTGCTGTGTATAGCCTAAAGCTTTTCTTTTACTCATAATTACGAATCCAATATTCATATAAACATCTCCCTGTTTCTTTTGATTCCATTTTACCATAGAAAATTGAAAAATCTATAACCGTGTCGGTTAGTTCACCCTATAAATTCAACTAGTAGGAGAAACGAAAAATATGTGGATAGAATAAAAATACACACAGTTTAGTACACGATTTCCAGTACTTTTGCACGCACCGAAACAGAAAATGAGGCATTTATAAGAAAGCAAATATTAAAAATCATTGAGAAGGCATATTTTTTGTGCTATAATCAACTTTATCGAGAAATTTGATAATTTTATAGATTAGTTGGTGGTTAATAATGTTTTTGATGCTAAAGAATGTCAAAATACTATATTTTGACTTACCGGACTTTATAGTAGAAGTGATAAGGGAGGACCTTCTTCCATTCTATTTAAGGTCTAATATCAAGAAGTCTTCAGGAATGAAAGACATCTTACATAATGTACAAACTATAAAGAGTTATTTAAGCAGCAGGATGCTGTCATTATCACGAGACAATGCAAAGCAAATCTATGCCGCCTTTCAGATACCACAGGTGGACTCTACGGAAAACAGAGTCAATGTTTGTATCAAATGCAAAGGGGTGTCTATTCAAGACAGTTATTGGATTCAGGAAGATGATGAAGATGAGTGGAGCAAGATAAATATCAGGCAGAATACGCTGAAAGATATTATCGACTTGTCCTTGGGCGGTTTCAGCCCAACAATCACAACAAGCATCATATGCCCGGAACTGACAACAAAAGGATTGTTCCGAAAAGGATGGGTATATTTAGGTGACAGCCTATATCTTTTAAAATCAGATAAAACCAATGGATGTGTAAACACCAAAATGGAAGTTTTGTCTTCTGAGATTTTGGAATGCTTTTCGGATACAATTGAACATGTTACCTATGTAAGTGACATTAAAAACACTATGGATGGGGTGGCTCATGTTTCTATTTGCAAGAATTTTGTGGGTGAGGAGTATTCTTTTGTAGAGGCTTGGGAGGTTATGGATTATTGCAGGCGTCTGAATATTGATTTCAGAAAGAAGTGCATAGAAGAATGGGGAGCAAAGTTTGCAAGTATTCCTGTTTTGGACTATATTATTATCAACACAGACAGACATACACAAAATTATGGTTTTATGATGAATAATGATACAGGAAAAATTGAACATTTGGCGCCACTATTCGATTTCAACTGTGCACTTGTTGCAGATTATTTTAAGAATGATGCTAGAGATACTTTGAGCCAAATGTTTAATACCAAAGAAACATTGCGGGAATTGGCTTTTCAATATCAAAAGTATACCAATATCAAATTTGACGAACATAAGTTTATAAAAGTGTTAAAGGGCAACGAGGAATATAGATATATTTTTGAGCAGGTTTATGGCAGAATCCAGGAGCTGGGGATTGTATAGATCGCAGCTTGCAGATAGAAGTGCATTATGATATACTTTTGATTGCAGGTTTTTAGAATTTCCATAATGAATTCAATATAAAATATGAGGAGAATGCGGGATGAATTTATTTTACAGAAGTACAAGAAGCAAAAGTGAGCTGGTAAAGGCTTCACAGGCAATTTTAAGAGGACTTGCAGAAGATGGCGGGTTATATGTGCCGGAATATGTGCCAACTCTTGATAAAAGCCTCGAAGAATTGTCGCAAATGAGTTATCAGGAGACGGCGTATGAAGTCATGAAGCTTTTTTTAACAGATTTTACAGAGGATGAGCTGAAGTCCTGTATCAATAAGGCATATGACAGTAAATTTGATACAGAAGTGATTGCACCACTTGTAGAAGCAGATGGTGCATATTATTTAGAACTTTTTCATGGTGCAACAATAGCATTCAAGGATATGGCGCTTTCCATTCTTCCGCATTTACTGATTACATCTGCCAAGAAAAATCATGTAAAAAATGAGATTGTAATCCTGACAGCTACAAGCGGAGACACTGGAAAAGCTGCTCTGGCAGGTTTTGCAGATGTAGAGGGAACAAGAATTATTGTATTTTATCCAAAGAATGGTGTAAGCCCGATACAAGAAAAACAAATGGTGACACAAAAGGGCAAAAATACCTTTGTGGTGGGAATTACAGGGAATTTTGATGATGCACAAACGGGTGTGAAAAAGTTATTTGGTGATAAAGAGCTTGTGAAGGTGATGGATACGGCAGGATTTCAGTTTTCGTCGGCCAACTCGATTAATATTGGAAGACTTATTCCACAGGTTGTTTATTACGTCTATGCGTATGGCCAACTTTTGAAAGAAAATAAGATTGAAAAAGGCGAAAAAATTAATATAGTAGTTCCAACAGGAAACTTTGGAAATATCCTGGCAGCATATTTTGCAAAAAATATGGGAGTTCCTATTGCAAAGCTGATTTGTGCTTCCAATGAAAACAAAGTTTTGTACGATTTTTTTGAGACTGGTGTGTATGACAGAAATAGGGATTTTGTACTTACAAGTTCTCCATCAATGGATATTTTAATCTCAAGCAATCTTGAAAGATTGATCTATCTGTCAACAGGTTGTGATCCCGACAAAAATGCTGCTTTTATGAAGTCTTTGTCGAGAGAGGGAAAGTACCAGATTACACCTGATATGAAAGATAATATGACTGATTTCTGCGGAAATTTTGCTTCTGAACAGGAGACAGCAGATACCATAAAAGCTTTGTATGAGAAAACAGGATATGTGATTGATACCCATACAGCAGTGGCTGCTGCTGTTTTGAATAAATACAGGTCAGCAACAAATGACCATACCAAAGTGGTCGTAGCGTCAACCGCAAGTCCATTCAAATTTACAAGAAGTGTAATGAATGCGATAGATCATAAATATGATGCAATGGGGGATTTTGAGCTTGTTGATACACTTTCAAAGCTTGCGAATGTTAAAGTTCCAAATGCAATTGAAGAAATTCGTACCGCCCCTGTACTGCATGATACTGTATGCGAAAAGGAAGATATGAAATCTATCGTGATGAAATTTCTTGAAATCGAGGAATAAATAAAAGTGCAGAAATGAGGAAGGGCATGAATTTTGGAATGATATTGGATTTGCTCATTATGGCGTGCGGTGTATACATGGTTTATTGGGCAGTTCAGATGAAATCAACCAATAAAATACCAGAAATGCTGGTGGGAAAGGGTTTTCCCATAAATAGAGCAAAAGATCCACAAGGATTTATCAAATTTACTTTTCCGTATACATTTGGAGCAGGGGCAGTGCTTTTGATATCAGGGCTTTTGGGGGCGCTTGAACTATTTATTTTATATCCAATAGCAGATACCTTGGTAAGTGTTGTGCCAGTAGTCGTTATTATTTGTTATGGTGTGATTTTGATGAAAGCGCAAAAAAAATATCTGGTAGGTAGATAGATAATTTGATGAAAAAGGGAAAGAATAACTGAAAATGATTCCCATGAGAGTACAAACATATAAATAAGGAGGTATTTGAGAGATGATGACAGACAACGAAATTTTAAAACATATTGACCACACACAATTAAAACCATTTGCAACCTGGAAAGATATTGAGAAGCTCTGTGAGGAAGCGATACAGTATCAGACGGCATCTGTATGTATTCCGCCAGCATACATCAAAAGAGTTCATGAGAAATATGGTGAAAAAATCAACATCTGTACAGTCGTTGGTTTTCCATTAGGATATAGTGTGACATCTGCAAAAGTTGCTGAAATTGATCAGGCGCTTGCAGACGGCTGCAATGAAATTGATATGGTAGTAAATATCAGCGACGTGAAAAATGGTGATTTTGATAAAGTTCAAGAAGAAATTCGCATCTTAAAAAATGCCTGTAAGGGACATATTCTCAAGGTTATCATTGAAACCTGTTTCTTGACAGAAGAAGAAAAGACTGCAATGTGCAAGGCTGTTACCAATGCAGGAGCAGACTATATCAAAACATCTACTGGCTTTGGTACAGGCGGTGCAACAATTGAAGATATCCGTTTGTTCAAAAAACATATTGGACCAGATGTTAAAATGAAGGCAGCAGGCGGCGTCAAGACAAAGGAAGATCTGATACAATTCCTTGAAGAAGGATGTGACAGAATTGGTACGTCTTCTGCGGTGAGCATGTTGCAGGGAACACAGAAAAATGAAAAGGATTATTGAGAAGATGAATACAGCAAAACAAAGAATTGATGCATTAAAAAATATTTTGCAGCAAGCAAAAGTAGATTATTATATTGTACCAACAGCAGATTACCACAATTCAGAGTATGTGAATGAATTTTTCAAGATGAGAGAATTTCTGTCCGGCTTTACGGGTTCAGCAGGAACTTTGGTAGTGAGCAGCGAAGAAGCAGGGCTCTGGACAGATGGAAGATATTTTGTGCAGGCGGAGAGAGAACTTCGTGGTTCTGGCATTGTGCTTTTCAAGATGGATGAGGAAGGCGTGCCTACGATAAAAGAATATCTTGAGAACCATGTTGGAGAAGGACAGACAATTGGGTTTGATGGCAGAGTGGTAGATGCAT
The DNA here is from genome assembly GCA_910586585.1 of uncultured Lachnospiraceae bacterium. Lineage (GTDB taxonomy): Bacteria > Bacillota > Clostridia > Lachnospirales > Lachnospiraceae > COE1. The sequence goes on along the minus strand of CAJUKA010000058.1, from coordinate 5,589 downwards.
CTTTTGGAAAAGATTTGGAGAAGCTTTTTGAGGGAAAAAATGTCAGGATTGTATATGATCAAGACTTGGCAGCTTCGCTTTGGGAGGATCGGCCGGCGATGCCGTCCAGCAAGTTATGGCTTGTTCCAGCGGAACTTTGCGGAGAGACTGTAGTACAAAAACTTGCAAGAGTACGTGAAAAAATGGCGGAGGAAAAGGCACAGCATCTATTGATTTCAAAACTAGATGATATTATGTGGCTTTATAATATTCGTGCCAATGATGTAGAATGTAATCCAGTTGCGCTTTCTTATACATTGATCTCAAAAGAGGACGCAGTGCTGTTTCTGCAAAAAGATGCGCTCACAGAGGAAGCAAAATCTTATTTGGATACAAATAAGATTTTGTACAAAGATTACAGCGATATTACAGAATATCTTAAAAATTGTGAAATCAAAGGCAATATTTGGTGTTCAAGCAGCGATATAAATTATACATTGTACAAAATAATGCAGAGCCGCGCGGAACTTGTGGACAAGGCAAATCCAACAGAGCAGATGAAAGCAATTAAAAATTCTGTAGAATTGGAAAATATTCGAAAGTATTACATAGAAGACAGTGCGGTACTTACGAAATTTTTGTTTTGGATGAAAGAAAATGCCGGAAAAATTTCCATGGACGAGCTTGGTGTCAGCAAAAAGCTGGATGCTATGAGAGCCGAAATCCCAGGATTTCTTGATTTGTCCTTTGAGACAATAAGCGCTTATCAGTCCAATGCAGCAATGGCACACTACAGTGCTAGTGAAGAACATTCTGATAAGATAGAGGCGCATGGTTTTTATTTGGTAGATTCAGGCGGACAATATACAGGAAGCACGACAGATGTCACCAGAACAATTGCCCTAGGAGACATCACAGATGAAATGAAAATGCATTTTACAAAGGTTGCCTGTGCAATGCTTCGTTTGGCGAATGCAAAGTTTTTGTATGGATGCACAGGGCGGAATCTTGATATAATCGCACGCCAGCCATTGTGGGATTGCGGACTTGATTATAAGCACGGCACGGGTCATGGTATTGGTTTTATTTTGAATGTTCATGAAGGGCCGCATAGTATCAGATGGCAATATAAACCTGAACGTGGAGAAACCATACTGGAAGCAGGTATGATTGTATCCGATGAACCAGGAATTTATATTCCAGACAGCCATGGTATTCGGACAGAGAATATCGTTGAGATTGTAAAAGGAGAGAAAAACCAATATGGACAGTTTATGGAATTCCGTCAGTTAACATATGTGCCGATTGATTTGGACGCAGTTGATATCCAATATATGGAGCCATCTGATGTGAACCTGCTCAATGAATATCATGCACAAGTATTTAAAAAACTTGCTCCTTATTTTGATGGTGCAGAATTGGAAATGCTTAAAACAGCAACACGCGCTTTGGAAATATAAAAAATTTATTTATTACTGTTTGCAGATTTTTTGACTTTTTTTGCTAAAAAAAGGACAAAAATGACACGAAAGAATATGTTATAATAAAAAGTCCTTGTAAAGATATGGATACAGGCATTAATAAAGTATGTGTTCTTTATAAGGATAGCGGAGCAGATTAACAAAATCAGCTCAATAGCCTATTTTGTTGATAGTCAATTTGAGGTTCTGCCTCAAATGCGCGCTGGCCGCAGCAAACTGCTCTGATATGGGGGTTCGTATGAGCAAACAGTTGATATGGCAGGAACGATATAATATTGGTGTAGATATTATTGATAAAGAACATAAGAAACTTTTTGGGATTTTAAACAGATTATTTGCAAATGAAGATCAAGAAGAAAAGCGCCAGTGGGTTTGTCAGGAAGGTATTAAATATTTTAAAGAACATGCAATAAAGCATTTCATGGAAGAGGAAACTTATATGCTGTCTATTGGCTATGCAGGATTTGAGACACATAGGCGACTTCATGAGGATTTTCGAAAAAATACACTTCCTGCATTGCAGAAGGAACTGATGCGGACCAATTATTCTATAGATGCAATTGAGCATTTTTTGAGTGTTTGTGCTGGGTGGCTAATCGGACATACTTTGATAGAGGACAAAGCAATTATAGGGCAAATTTCGAGCAAGTGGTCTGAGCTTTTACCAGAGGAAGAGCAGGAAGCAATGAATCAAACGATATGTTCTCTTTTGCATGATATGTTCCAGTTGGACACGCGAATGATCAGTGACTGTTATGGCGGTGAAAAGTTTGGAAAAGGTATTTATTACAGAATGGTTTATGCTACTGAGCAGGGTGAACAGTGGGAGATGATTCTGGTCTTTGAGGAAAAATTAATTTTAAAAACGATTGGCAGTATCATGCATACAGGATCGGAAACCATGAATGTAATGCTGATTAATGTAGTAAGATTTTCAGCACAGCAATTTGCCAATCGTGTTCAAGAACGCTTTGGTTCTGGTAAACTGTATACACTTAAAGAGGAAAATTTGTTGTCATATACTAGATTTCAAAAAATCTTTGAAAGAAACAATCCTCAGTTTACTATGCTTTTTGATACAGGTGAAGGATATTTTGCATTTTGTATTATCGCATCGAAGTTTCTTCAAAATGATAGGGTTATTTCTTTAAAAGTAGATAATGCAGTGACGGAGATTCAAAAATATCTTGATAAGGAAAAGACGGTTAAAAAGAACAGAATTCTTGTGGTTGATGATTCTGATTTCGTGCGCAAAGCAATGGAAAAACTGCTGGATAAGGATTATGAAGTTATACTAGCAAAATCGGGGCTGTCTGCAATCCGTTGTATTACGTTAGCAAAGCCAGATTTGATTTTGCTTGATTATGAAATGCCAGTTTGTGATGGAAGACAAGTTTTGGAAATGATTCGTACAGAAAGAGATTTTGCTGATATTCCGGTTATTTTTCTGACTGGAAAAACAGACAAGGAAAGTGTTGCAAAAGCAGTATCTCTAAAACCAGCAGGCTATTTGCTCAAGACTCTGCCGCCAATGGAGATCAAGAAAGACATTGATGACTATTTTAAACACAACAAAGCAATTTGATTATTAAGTTTTTTGCTAATTGAGCGCGCTGGCGCTCAATTTTTTTACTTTATAGGAAATAGCGCTATAGTAAATCATTGAAACAAAAAACGAAGTTTTTTGCTAATTGAGCGCGCTGGCGCTCAATTTTTTTATTGACTTTTGCGATAGAGTTTGAGATAATATTAACAATATATGCCATGGCTCAAAGAAAGCAATGCATATTGGTCATAACCGCTGCTAAAGCGGTTTGAGATATAATAATTTTTTATCTTAAGGAGGATTTTGTATGTCAACAAAAGCGTATTATCCGATTTCTGAAATTGGTGCTGGAAAGGTAGGATTTTCTAAGACACGTTCTATCATTGAAGCAGCTTTTTACGGAAATAATGTAGTAAAGGTAAACACTTTAAAAGAAGCTTACGAGTTAGCTAAGAATTCACCGGGAACAGTTGTTACGGATATGAAAATTAAGGACGGAGAGACATTTGGACTGGAGAAAGATTCAAGAGTACTTTTGTTTAATGACGGTGCAGTAACAGGTCGTTATGCAGCAGCACGCCGCATCAAAGGTGAGCCAGGTGTAGACAGTGCAAAATTGGACAAGGTAGTTATGGATGCTGTTTATGAGACAAGATGGAAAACAATGTATCATGCAGAGTGCTTCATTGGTCTTGATCCTGAATTTATGGCAAAAGCACACCTTTTGATTCCAGAAGGAGAGGAAAATATTCTTTATAACTGGATGCTCAATTTCCAGTATATGTCAGATGAATATGTAAAAATGTACAAGAATTCTAAGCCAATTGCAGATGGCAATGAGCCAGATATCTACATTTTCTCTGATCCTCAGTGGGCTCCTCATGATGCTCCAGATGTTGACTATAGCTGCTTAAGTGATCCTCTTACACTTTGCTATTTTGATACAAATCAGAACTGTGCAGCAATCCTTGGTATGAGATACTTTGGTGAGCACAAGAAAGGTACTCTTACAATGGCATGGGCACTTGCTAACAGAAATGGTTATGCATCATGCCATGGCGGACAGAAAGAGTATTCTCTTGAAGGCGGCAAGAAGTTCGTTGCTTCCGTATATGGTTTGTCAGGTTCAGGTAAATCTACTTTAACACATGCTAAGCATGCTGGAAAGTATGATGCATTTGGCGGCATCAAAGTTCTTCATGATGATGCTTTCATTATCAATACAGATTCTTGTGCATCTATTGCACTTGAGCCAACTTACTTTGACAAGACAGCAGATTATCCTACAGGCTGCGCTGATAATGAGTATCTGTTATCTGCACAGAACTGCTCTGCTACATTGGATGAAGATGGAAAGCTTCAGTTAGTTACAGAAGATATCAGAAATGGTAATGGACGTGCTATCAAATCTAAATTATGGTCTCCAAACCGTGTAGATAAGATTGACGCACCAGTTAACGCAATCTTCTGGATTATGAAAGATCCAACAATTCCACCTGTAGTTAAGTTAAAGGGTGCAGCACTTGCATCTGTTATGGGCGCTACACTTGCAACTAAGACATCTACAGCAGAGCGTGTTGCAGCAGGCACAGATTTGAACGCACTTAGAATCGTTCCTTATGCAAATCCATTCAGAACATATCCATTAGTGAATGATTATGAGAAGTTCAAGAAGCTTGTAGAAGAGAAGAATGTTGACTGCTATATCGTAAATACAGGCGATTTCATGGGAACAAAGGTTAAACCTGCTGATACATTGGGCATTCTTGAAACAATCGTTGAAGGAAAAGCTAACTTTGAGAAGTGGGGCAACTTTGATGATATTGAAATCATGTATGATTGGGATGGCAAGACAGCAGACTTCAAGCCAGATTTAGGAAATGCAGAGTATGTAGCAGCATTAAAGAATGCTATGCAGAATCGTGTAGATGCAGTAGAAGGTTTCGCAACAAAGAAGGAAGGCTATGATAAGCTTCCAGATGAAGCACTTGCAGCATTAAAGAAACTCGTTGAGCAGTGCTAATCTTTTGAAAGTATAAAAATTTTGAGGGGCACATGAAAATGTGTCCCTTTATTTCTACTATCGGGTATAAAATCATGAACGAACTGTTACAATTATTTCATATGAACAAGTATATTTTGGGTTAATAGAAGAGAGACTATGGATACTACAAGGAAAGTAATAGAACTATGAAACGAAAAATCATTACCTTTATATATATTCTTTATATTTTAATTCTTTTAAGAATGACCGTATTTCGCTCACATTTGAGTTGTGAACGTTTGTTTACTGGACGAATAAATAAAGTGCTGTTTCGGGAATATCTTCCAATGTTGCGAAATGGTGCATGGATGAGAAGTTTTTATTTATTTTTTGGGAATATTGCATGTTTTGTTCCATTTGGTATCTATCAAAGATGGCAAAAAAACCGAAAAATACTGACAATTACGTTGATGGGATTTCTGTTTTCATTGTTTATTGAAACAATGCAATATGTTTTGGGTACAGGTGTTTCTGAACTAGATGACTTAATGAAACAGATATAAATCCCCCAGCAGAGCTGGGGAGACTAGCAGACGCAA
>CAJUKA010000057.1 GCA_910586585.1 uncultured Lachnospiraceae bacterium | reverse complement strand
GTGTACTAATTAATCAATGATGTGGTTGGAATTAGCTTACGGGAATTACGGTTTACTGCAATCTTCCCGATTTGCTTCACCAAAACGCTGGAAGTGCACAATTTCTCTCGCACGCAAGAATTTTATTGGTTCACAAACATCGGGGTCTTTTACCAAGCGGAGAATGTTGTCGTAGGTGGTGCGGGCTTTTTGTTCTGCTGCACTTTGATATACACAACGAAAACGCTCTCATTTCTGTTCATATTACAAATTATGCATGATTTTTTGCCTGTTACGCACTTTTTACAAAAAGTGAATTTTTATTTCACAGATGCCTTTGTCTGTGGTACACTACTAAAAAGAAGGAACTGTTACTGCGCTTTTTGTTTCAATGACCTATACTGTTGCAATTTCCGATAAAATGAAAAGCAGGTGTTTGAAAAAATAAGATAAAAGGAATGAAAGCCTTATGAAAAGAAGAAATAAAATTTATTTGCATATGTCGGTGATTCTGCTTATTATTTATATTGGACTGCTCACAATTCTCTGCTTGTCTGAACATACAGACAGCCAGGCAACAATTCGTTCTTTTAGCGATGCATTTTGGTATTCTCTGGTTACATTAACTACTGTCGGTTATGGTGACTTGATACCTGTCACACCGCTGGGACAGGCAGTGGGTGTCGTTTTTCTCTTATTGTCTGCTGGTATTATGATGACATTATTTGGCGCTGTTATTTCTTTTATTACCAGCGAAGGGCTTCCGCTCTTTCTTCTTGGTTTTCAGCGAAAGAAAAACTGGTATTATTTTGCTGATTATGGTGACGAGTCCAATACATTAGCTGAAAATATCTATAAGGAAGACCCCAATACGGTTATTATTTTTGGTGAAAAAAGAGACGATCAAATGGAATTTCCAGATTATCCATGCTTTTTTATCAATACTTCGCCCGCCAGAATTGTAGCCTGCAAAAAAAATATTGGATCAAAATGCAAAGTTTTTCTTATGAAAGAAAACGATATTGGCGCCAATAGCCGTGCGATAGACCTACATAAACTGCCAGTGGACGTATATGCAAGAACAACAAACGGACAAGACCACCTTTCTGGAAATATCCGGTTTTTCCACAGTTATGACTGCTGCGCCAGACAATACTGGCGCTCCAAGCCGCTGTGCAGCTCTGAAAATACTATTGTTATCATTGGATTTGGGAATTATGGACGCTATATTCTTGAAAGAGCGATCTTAACAAATATTATCTCCGTTGATCAGCATGTTGCATATCATATTTTTGGCGATGCGAAGGAATTTCTTGCCATGCATAGTCATCTGCATATCATGTTTTCTCTAGGTGAACAGTCTGATACAACAGATTCCCTCATTTTTCATGATGAGCCATGGGAACAGCATCACACTCTTATGGAACAGGCTGACCGCATAATTATCTGCACGGATGATGTTCCGGAAGGATGGAGTATATTTTGGCATCTGAATAAATATTACAAAATCCATGGACAAATCCATCTCCACAGCAACCGCGAAGCGCCAGGCGTGTCTTATTTTGGAACCAATGAAGAAATCTATACGCCAAATCAAATTATGAGAACAGAATTGAATAAGACTGCTATTATGATAAACGAAATCTTTTGCAGATCCGTTTCCTATCCCACTCATACCTGGGAGGAACTTGACGACTTTCATCGGGAATCCAAAATAGCTGCCGCAGATCACATTCTGATGAAAATCCGCATTCTGTTAAAAGACGAAACACTTACATCATACTCTTCTGATATTGTAGCAAAAGCGTACTTAGAATATTGTAAATCAAAAAAAGACAAAACAATGCAGGAAATGTACCGCAAACTTGATCATATTCGCTGGGTTCGTTTTTATTCATTTTATAACTGGAGTTATGGAGTTGCGCGACATGATGGTGCAAGACAGCATCCTATGCTGTGTCCCTATAAAGATTTGACTCCAGAACAAAAGAAAGAGCGCGATGCAGCATGGGAGATTTTAGGAAGTATTGCTATGAAAGTCTAAAAGACTTTCATAGCAAAGATATTCATTTTATCTGCATTGTAATAAACTAAAATTTCCAGTGAATAACTATTGGTGGCAGATCGTCTCGGTGAACCTTTTTTTCACAGCGGCCAATTTCTATATAATCAATCAGCGTTTCTACAATCTTACGGTCTAATTTTTCAACCGTTTTGTATTTCTGTATGATATTCCGTTTCGATAGGGATTGCTTTTCTACTTTTTCCCATTGATCTAGTAGCGCTTGCTTTTCTGCCCGTTGTTTTACACATTGCTGCGCCTGCTCTGCAAAACTTGCTTTGAACTCCGCATACTCCTCACAAGATATCTCCTCATTTACCTTATCCAGATAGAGGTTCTGTACAGCTTTTTTCAGACTGGCTATTTGATTGTCATGCGCCAAAATTTCCTGTTTGATTTTGTTTTTTTGTTCCGCACTCTTATGCAGAACAAAAATCTGCGTTTCTGCAATCGCAGCATCAAAATAGTTGAAAATGATACGATTTAATTCTAGTACAATTGCCTGTTCTAAAAAACGCTGTGCAAGAAACACGCCCTTACAGGAATTTTCGCTAATGGATTTCATAGGGCATTTAAAGTATTTATATCCATTCGAAACACTTGTTCTAAGCGTATGTCCGCAAAACATACATTTTGTTTTGCCTGCAAAAACGCCAAGTTCTCCTGTACACATCGGTTTTGTGCGTTCTTTTCTTCTGTTTTGTACACATTCCCATAATGTTTTATCTATAATTGACTCATGTGTTCCTTCCACACAAATCCATCTTTCTCTTGGCACTGGCCGGCTATGGCTGCTTTTATAGGTCGCATTTTCGTATCTGCCTTGTACCATGTTGCCAAGGTACATCTCATTGGACAACATGGCAGAAATTGTGTAATACTGCCACAATGTACTGCAAATTTTACCAGAACCACCATATTTTAGACCTTTTCTTCTCTTGTATTCTGTTGGATTGGGTATTTGTCTGTTATTTAGAATTCTTGCTATTTGTGTACATCCCACTCCAGATGCATACAATGCAAATACTTCTTTAACAATTTTTGCTGCCTCTGGATCAATGATTAGATGTCCTTTTTGTTCAGGATCTTTTTGATATCCATATAATGCAAAGGACCCTATATGCATTCCTTTGCTTCGATGATCTGTCAAAACCGTCTTAATATTTTCGGACAAATCCTCAAGGTACCATTCATTTACCAATCCGTTAATCTGTCTGGACTTTTTGTTTCCCTTGTTTGCAGTATCCGCATTGTCTGCAAGTCCAACAAAGCGAATACCCCATTCTGCAAAATCACCATGAATAATTTTCTCCACCAACTCAAGCTCACGAGTAAACCGACTCTGTGATTTGCACAGTACAATATTAAATTTCCGTTGTGATGCATCTTGTAAAAGCTGATTAAACGCTGGCCTGGTACGGTCACTGCCTTTATAATCATCATCTGAATAAATCTGATAAATTTCCCAGTTTTGCGATGCTGCATAACTGATTAACATACTTTTTTGGTTCTGAATACTTCTGCTTTCCTCTTCCTCACATCGTTTATTCTTATCCTCTTCTGATAACCGGCTGTAAATTGCAACAATCTGATTCATATTACCTCTTGCATGAAGCCAATCACACTCTCTGATTATTAAGAATTTGAACAATTCGTTTCTAAACAATATGGATTCTGATTTTCTTTCTGGTTAATTACTTGTACCCAAAGTCTGGTGAAAACCTGCGAAATTTCCTCCTCATTATGCAAAAATATATTGGTGCAATTCTGTTTGGAACTACTCTCTGTCAATGCTCATTTTCCCTTTTTTATCCATTATATGATAATACTAACTTGTATCATATCCATTTTTATGAGAAAAAAATTGTGAGATAGCCTTGTTCAAATTTTGCACCTGTAATTTCTTTTTGTAGAAATTCCGTTGGCATCGGAAATCGGCGGATTTCATTTTGTACTCCTGCGACAAGCTCCTTTTCTCTTTGCTCTAGTGTCAAGTCTTCTTTTCGTGCAAAAGGGAGATGAATTCGCAGCGTCTTTGCAGTGTAGTCTGTTTCATATATCGTATCGCAAAACAAAACATCATCTGGATCGCAATCCTTAAAAATACGATCTCCCAATGCTTCTACTATCGGCAATGTTCGAAGTTCACTTTTTTGCAGTTCTATATAAAAGCGCGGAACTTCTCCAAAACATTGTTTTATTTCTTCCAATGCTGCTTCTTGTATCTGCATCCATTTGCCAAAATAACCTTCCATTGCCTCCTTGGGATAAATACGATTTACCAAAACGGCATCTACATTGTAATGATAGAGATATAAGCATGTGAAATTGCGTTTTGCTTCCTGAAGAACAATTCTTTCTGGCGTTGTGACAACGCGCAGACTGACAATTGTTTTATCTAACATCAGCGCTTGCAAACGTTTCATTTTATCCATTAAAGATTCAATATCGTCAAATACTTCCTCTTTTGGCATAGGGACTTTCATTATTTTCTCAATCGCAGGTCCAACGGTCTTGACGCCTAGTTTTTCTATGGGCAGCACTTTTTCTATCAAATTGGAAAGTCGTTCTGGATATTTAAGCAATGCTAATGTTTCTCCTGTTGGCGCACAATCTACGATAAGCGTATCATAAATTCCGCTTTCATAGACATCCAATATCTGAAACATCGAAAACAATTCTTCTAATCCTGGAAATACCAATAATTCTTCTATTTCGATGCCATCGCTGCTTTTAGCGGAAAACAAGTCCTTTAAATAACCCTTGAGATTTCCCCAGCTTTTTTCTCCTTCATATACTGTATCAATTTCTACTGCGTACAAATTTTGTGTAATTTTTGTCTGCTCTCTGCCAATTTTATGTTCAAAAACATCTCCTAAACTATGCGCCTGGTCGGTACTCATAATTAATACCTTTTTCCCAGTTTTTGCAATTTTGCAGGCGGTTGCTGCTGCCATACCAGTTTTGCCAACGCCTCCTTTTCCAGTATAAATAATAATTCTCACATTGACCTCCTTATTTATAAGTCGCTGCGCGACGGCTCTTAAGCTACAAAGTCTCTTTGACACATTCTCACGAGAATAAATTTCACTCGTTTGTTCACTCTTGAAATTTTTCTCTTGTGTCTTCGAGACTTTATATAGTCGCTGCGCGACGGCTCTTAAGCTACAAAGTCTCTTTGACACATTCTCACGAGAATAAATTTCACTCGTTTGTTCACTCTTGAAATTTTTCTCTTGTGTCTTCGAGACTTTATATATTGTATCCTTGTCGTTGATTAATGGTATGATTACATGATATCTACCTTCTTGGCCGCATGACTTTCTTCTGAAGGCTCTGTTTCTTTATACTGTTTTATACAGTCTGCGATTGCCTCTACAAATATAGCCTTGCATTCCTGTTCAATCACTGCAAAATGGTGATTTACAGACTCTGGGAATAACGCTTGAATTGCCTTCTTTTGGTATTTTCCAGCAGTTCGCAGTCTTTTTAATAATTCACTGTTCATATTCTTCTCCTCTCATATGTTTTTTTCAAATTGAACTGACAAAATATCATCCTCCAATTTTGCGCTTGTAACAAAATACCTGCACAATACATTTGGCAGTGTAATATTTCGCTTGAAATTGTCTGCTTTGATGGCAATCGCAGACGCTGCCTGATACAACTCCAGCTTCTCTTTTTGAACATTGGGCAAAAAAACTTTCAGCAAATATCCCTTGTCATTTTGAACATACGTTTCTCTTTCTGTGACAACTCTGCTTTCAAATACATTGTCAGGCAGTGTATCTTCAATAATTCTTTTTATCGCCGCTTCTCCCCGAAGTTCCTCATCATACCATGGAATTTCATATATCGGAAGTGCCGCAAAAGTTTCTTTTAATTCTGTGGTATAATTTTTTTGCAGATCAATCCACTGTAAAAAGAAAGCATTGTTGATATTTTGCGGAAGAATACGGTTGATATAAATGCCATCAACATTAAAATTATAGAGATTCATATACATATAATTCCGTTTTGTTTCTTCCACTACCATTTTTTCCGGCATTGTAACAATTCGAACACTTGTCGTTTCCCTATCCTTCAAAAGCTCCTGCAATTCTGATAATTTCAAATACATTCGTTCAATATCATTCATTGCCGTTTTGTTTGGTAGTTCTATTTTGAATGCTGTTTTGGAAATTGGTGCTAATAACCGAACGCCAAGTTTCCCAATCGGAAACAATTTTTCCATATACCATGATAACAATTCTGGAAATTTTAGCAGAGACAACGTTTCTCCTGTTGGCGCACAGTCTACAATTATTCTGTCATACTTGTCTTTTTTGTGAAGTTCTGCAATTTTTAACAAAGTAAAGAGTTCTTCCATTCCAGGAATCATTCCAAAATCCTGTAAATCACCACCATCTACTGAAAGCAATTTTGTCAAATACTCCATAATAAAACCGAAATCCTCTTCCATAACATGTTCTGGATCGATTTCATACGCTTCCAAATTTGGCAGAACCATCTTTGGTTCTTTTCCCAGATCCTGTTCAAAAATATCTCCTAGATTATGCGCCATATCTGTACTGACAAGCAGTGTTCCCTTATTGTCCTGTGCACTTTTGACAGCATGTGCGGCTGCTATACTACTCTTTCCCACGCCGCCTTTTCCCGTAAAAATATAAATTCTTCCCATATAAATCCCCCATGCCGCAGCTGCGGCTCAAATAGATAGTGTGACGTTTCATGTTTTCTCATCAATGCATAAACTTCCATAGCAGAATAATTCGAGTATCGAAGTATTTGGTTTTATTTTAAGATGCCCTTTTATTGCGGCATCTTAAAAATCTAAATTTCATTTGACAGTTCATTATTTTGTTAATCAATTCTTATTTTTCGTACCTTTTTAGGCTCTGTTTTTTTCCGATCCTGTTTTAATACTTCTATCGTTTTTGTTGTCATTTTATATAATACATCCATCTCCTCTTTGGTAAAAGAATGAATAATCTGAAATCCATAATACAATATTTGATTTATTAAAGATTCAAATTGGGACTTTCCCTGCTCGCTAAACTCAATCTTTACCACTCTTTTGTCTTCTTTAGAGCGCGTTCTAACTACCAGCCCATTTCGCTCCATTCTGCCGATAATTCCAGTTGCCGTATTGAGCGGCACATGAATGTATTCTGCCGCCTCTGTCATATTTACTTCATTTTTGCGATAGAGAAGCCAAAAAATAAAAACTTCATTTTTGGAACAGTTTAAAAAAATATTTTCCCAGATATCAGAAGACAACAATTCTTTGATTTCTTCTATATAATCTATAATAAAATTCAGAAACGTTTCATCTAAATTTTTTTTATCAATATCCATAACTGCCTCCAAATCAGTCCTTGTAATTTAATTCTATCATCGAAGTAATTTCATGTCAAGCCATAATTAACTGTCAGAATGTACAGCCCGACAACTTATGAATGGGCATGGCTGAACTGTTACCTTTATTTTACATTTTACACACGCCAAATAAGCACAAATTTTTATGTATCTGCTATCATCTACTACAGAATTCTTATCAATTGCTCATATAAGCAGGAACTGCGCTCTTCCGAAAAAGTCTGATTCATATGCATATGTCCAAACAGCCAGTGATGGTATTCTACTGTTTGCTGAATCTTTTGTAAATATTCTGTCAAATAATCACTTTGATAAAATCCATTGCCGCCGTCTATCTCCTCAAGGCGGGACGTATATGGGCTATGCGTAATAATATAATCCACTTTATTATTTTGCTTCTGCAAATTATATAACCCTTCTTCCATCTCTTCTTTGCTTGGAAGCTCTCTCTTCCACCAGCTCAAATGATTAATTCTGTACAAAGCATATGGATTCTTATTTAACTTTTTCTTTTTTTGTTTGAATGCAGGGTCGTCCAGCTCCAAAATACCATCAGATATATCATGGCTGCTTGCCCCGCCAAATGCAAAAAATATTGTATTTTCCAGATTGAAAATCTGACCTCTCATTAGATGTATCACAGATGGCCTGATAAAATGCACTTTGCCTCCATGCCATTCTTCAACAGGGTAAGAATCAAGCCTGTCAAAATTATCATGATTTCCATCAATAAACAATGTTGTAAAGGCTTTATGATTTAACCAGTCCAGCCAAAACCGTTCTGTCTTGCTTTCCCCTCTATAATTCCATACAAGCCCAAAATCACCCAGACAAATCACAAAATCTTTTTTCGTCATCTCTTTCTGTTCAGGAAAACTATCAATTGAAAATCTATTTGGATTTCCATGTATATCTCCTGTTATCCATATACTCATAAAATTCTACCTCATGCCCTGCACTCTCTATGGTCTTTCATATATATTTGCCCATGTTCGCTATTATAACATTAATTTTATTCATTTTTCTATAGCAATTCACTGATTTCTACAACCGTTTTCCGAGTGCTTGAAATCTCTTTGTGCCTGATATCGCAAGTATTCATTTTTATCCTTGATTAGGAAATCGTTGGATCTGCAAAAATTTCGAGATTTGGCAGATAATACGTAAAGAAGAGAAAACTCAAAAACAACAGACATACCAAACATCCAAAAAAACGCGTATAGGACTGCATTTTGGGGACTAAAGCAAATTTATATGCTGCAAAAAAGGCAATTATTGTACTCAATACAAAAGTACCAAGATCCAAAATAAAGATATCCTTGCCAAGCAGCTTTGTATACGTATAGAAAAAAACGGGAATCAGCAGTGTCCCTGTTACAATTCCCATATACATAGAAGAAACAATGCATGGATAACTCCGCTTGCATTTGAAAATGATAAATAATGCACAAAACAACATTGGAAAAAACACCAATTTCATATGTTCCCAAATGGATTCATTGATGGGCGTCAACAGTCCGACGAATGAATTTTCTCCCGTCCACTGATACAAAAAATGAGCAAGCGACCCTGCTGCCAAAACAAAAATACTACCTGCCACCATACTATATTTTAACTGTTTCATTGACTTTTACCTCGCTGACAGCATATAGTAGTTGAATAAATATATCTCATAAGGGGTACATCTATTCAACTACTATATACACTTTTACTTTCTTTATACCAGCAAAGATAAAATTGACAACCCGACGGGAATCCTTTATAATTTTATTACAAACGTAAGAAATATTCTATTAGGAGGGCCCTATTATGAAATCTCTGCCTCAAATTTCTGAAGCCGAATTTGAAGTGATGAAAATTGTTTGGAAATATGCCCCAATCAGTACAAATGAAATAACAGAACGTCTGGTAAAAACGACCACCTGGAATCCCAAAACAATACAAACATTAATTAAGCGCCTGGTGACAAAAGGCGCACTGGCATATGAAAAGCAAAGCCGGGTATTTGTCTATACTCCACTGGTAGATGAAAACGAATATATTGGACAAGAAAGCCGTTCTTTTCTAAATCGTTTTTATAATGGAAATATTACATCCATGTTATCCGCCTTTATTGAAAATGAAAAATTAACAGAAAACGAAATCAGTACACTTCGCTCTCTTCTTTCCAAAGATTCGAAAAAGGGGGATTAATATGGCAGATTTTATGATTCGGTTTCTTATATGCAATGTTTTTATCAGTATTATCATTGGAATTCTTTTTGCAGTGAAGCGCCTGCTCAAAAACAAATTGACAAGCCGGATACAATACAATTTATGGTTTTTGCTGCTTGGATTGTTGACCGTTCCTTTTATCCCCATTCAATCAGCCCAACTTTTGCAGATTTTCTCATGGGTTGAACATTTTGATAGCACTTCTGCTGTGCAGACAGGAACTGTATCTGACAAGACTACTGTCTTTTCTCATCCTGGCACCACAGACTGGATGAACGACTTCGGGGCCGCAGTCAGTCAAAAAGCTCCTTCCGTGATTGGATTTTTATTGTTTTTGATATGGATTCTTGGAATTGCAAGTATGATTTTCTTTGTACTAAAATCCATGATTCGCTTCCATGCATTAAAAAAATCTGCCATGCCATTACAAAATCCTGTGATATACAGACTGTATCAAAACTGTTTGGCTGAAATGCATATCACAAAAGACATTCCTATTTACAGCACTGCATTTTTGAAATCACCTGTCATTGCAGGACTTTTTAAGCCATGTATTTATCTGCCAATTTATTTGATTGCTGACTATCCTGCAAACGATATCCGTTATATGCTACTGCATGAACTTCAGCATTACAAGTACAAAGATGCTCTGGCAAACTGCCTAATGAACATTGCTTCTGTATTTTATTGGTTCAATCCATGTATCTGGTATGCACTAAAGGAAATGAAAAATGACCGGGAAGTTGCTTGTGATACTTCCGTTTTGAAAATGCTGCCAAAAGATTCTTACGAAGACTATGGAAATGCCCTGATTAACTTTGCTGAAACAGTATCCCACACACCCTTTTCCTTTGTGACTGGCATTAGTGGAAGCATGGAACAAATGAAAAAACGCATTTTAAATATTGCTGGTTATCAGCCTGCATCCTTTTCCAAAAATCTGCACAGCTTTCTTATTTATATCCTGATTGCAGTCTTTTTGTCAGGCTTTATTCCGGTTTTGTCTATACAGGCTGTAGAAAATAATCACTATTTTTTTCAGGAAAAAGACAAAAACATTACCTATATAGACTTATCAGCCTCTTTTGGCAACAATGCAGGCAGTTTTGTGCTGTATGATACTGCCAACGACTCTTGGCAGATTTACAACAAGGATTATGCTGTCATGCGTATCTCTCCAGTTTCTACCTACAAAATATACAATGCGTTGTTTGGGCTTGAATCGGGTGTCATTTCTCCTGAACAGTCATTGATTGCGTGGAACGGACAACACTATCCGTATGATTTATGGAATGCAGACCAGACTTTAGCTTCCGCAATGTCGCAATCTGTCACCTGGTACTTTCAGACGATTGATCAGCAGATCGGATTTCCGGCTCTAAAAGAATATGTCCAAAAAATCGGATATGGAAATCAAACGGTTGCTGGAAATTTATCTTCTTATTGGAGCGATTCCACATTAAAAATATCTCCAATAGAACAGGTAGAATTATTAAAGAAATTCTACACAAACGAATTTGGTTTTTCACAAGAAAACATTGATACTGTAAAAGACGCAATTCGCCTTTTTGCAACAAACGACGGCACACTCTCCGGAAAGACGGGTACAGGAGAAGAAAATGGCATCAACAATTCCGGCTGGTTTATTGGATATATCGAGCAAGGCAAAAATCTTTATTTCTTTGCTACTCATATTCAAAATGAAGAACTTGCTACTGGTGCCATCGCCACAGAATTAACATTTTCTATTTTATCTGACTTAGGTCTTTGGAACTTAAAAAAATGAGGAATTCCTCATTTTTTTAAGTTCTAGATATATATGATAAAATCTGGATTGCGATTTCTTTTGCTGCCGCGCTGGAAACATTTTTATTATCTGTTCGCCCCAAATACACACAGTAATAAAGGTTTTTATGCGTATTTTCTTCTGACACTTCTGCAAAGCCAGTAAACCACGCATCGACAACAACGCCATCTGTTTTTCCCATTCCAGTTTTTCCATAAATTGGGATTTCTGCTTCTGTTACCTGCATAACCCGCTTTAATTCTTTTATTGTTTCTTCTGAATACACAGAATCCATTCCAAATATACGCTCCATAACTTCTGTCTGCTCTCTGGGAGAAATTAACAATGAAGATTCAAGCCAAAATCCAGTTAAAGCCGGGTTATTATTATTTGTGTTCAGGCGCCCTTGCCAGTCCGTTATATCGCAGTTGCCATAAGAAAGTTTGTTTAAGGCTTCTTGCATTGTCTCCTGTCCTATCTCATCTATAACCTCTCTAAAATACCAGACGCAAGATTCCCGAAATGCCTCCTCAAAAGCAATATCCTGATTCCATTTTTCATTCCAAAACACCTCTCCGCTCCATGTATGGGTAGAATGCTTTGGCTCAATGATTCCATTTTCCAGTGCAATCAACGACGAAATTATTTTAAAGGTGGAACATGGCGATCTTCTTTTTAGAGCCAGTTCACTATTATATACCATATACTGCCTCTTCGAAGCATCAAAAACCACAGCCGCTCCATTCATCTCATCAAAGTAATCCGACCAGTCCACTTCAATCATTTCAGGTTCTAGCAATATTTCATCTGAAAGCACCTCTGTTATGGATTCCGTCTGCAATGTTTCAGATTCTGATTCCGCTTTTTTATCTTCCTCACTT
This sequence comes from uncultured Lachnospiraceae bacterium, assembly GCA_910586585.1. Lineage (GTDB taxonomy): Bacteria > Bacillota > Clostridia > Lachnospirales > Lachnospiraceae > COE1. Next base: position 14,005 of record CAJUKA010000057.1, on the reverse strand, counting down.
TCCAATTGTATTGGTGCCTCTTCTTTGCCTAAGCTGCCAGAACAGCCTCCTAAAATAATCATGCACATCCAAATGCAGCAAAATAATTCTCTATGCGTTTTGCAATAATATCTTCTCATAACGACTCCTTTCACTTTAATGTAGACGCCCTAAAACTCTTTAATCTGTTCTTGTATTGATTGCCTGTGATGCCTCCTCTGTTATTATCTTTTCCTGACTTTCCAAGTTAAAATAATAATTGAAGATACTTTTCCCTACCGCAGTAGCATTGGAAGAACCATACCCATTTGCAATTCGAACTGCAACTGCTATCTGAGGCTGTTCTGCTGGAGCATACCCAATAAACAATGCATGGTCAGGTCTATTTTTTGCCTCCTGCGCTGTTCCAGTCTTTCCTGCAACACGGATTTGCATATCTTTTAGGACCGTATTATTCTGTGCAAACTGCAGCATTCCTTGATGAATCGTATCCCACACAGAATCCGACAGCTCTACACTGCCTTCTAAAACTGCTTTATTTTTTGTAAAATTTCCATTGGTATCTGTTATTCCTTCTATCAGAGAAAGTGAAAATACATCTCCCTTTGAAGCAATTGCCCCTGCATACCGCGCTAATTGCACAGTTGCATAGTTATGTGTACCCTGTCCAATTGCAGAACGAATCCCATCTGCATCTGTTACATGTGGTTGTGACTCTCCAACTTCAATCCCAGACTTTTTATTCAGATAAAATAGTTCTGAATACTTCTGCAGACGTTTTAAAGCGGCGTTGTCTGTATAATCCGCTCCATTTTCTGAACCCATGCGATATGCAATCTCACACATATAATCATTGCACGAAAACTGCAAAGCGGTCGGAGCATTTGAGACTGTTCCATGTCCGGAATGTTTCCAGCATCTTAGGCTGGGATCTACTTTATCAAACACACCGTCGCAAAGCACGGATGACTCTGACATAATTACGCCCTCCTGTAATCCTGCAATGATTGTGATAGGCTTAAACGTGGAACCAGGAGCCGTTAATTGTTGTGTTGCCCTATTATACAGCGGTAGTGATTTATCATTCAAGAGCTGATTATAATAATCTGAATCCATCTGATTTGACAAGCGATTGTTGTCATATCCTGGATAGGATACAAGCGCCAATACTTTTCCGGTTTTTGGCTGTATCACAACTGCTGAGGCAGAACAAGGGTCCAATGCTAATTGTGCCGGCGTAATTTCCAAATGTTCTATTTTCTTTTTCAAAAAAGAAAATGCATCCACTCTGCCTGATACTAATTTTTCATAATCCTCGTCACTATCAGATAAAATCTGTTGATCATACAAAATCCTGCATATCTCTTTCCCTGTGATTCTATCCTCAAGAATCAGCCATTTAAAAAGCAATTTCTGAAATGCCTTATCCTCTGCTAACTTTTCTTCTATTGTTTCTACCAACAACAGATACATTTCATTTGATGTAAAATAACCCTCGCCGGCATCAATAAATCCCTCTGTTATCCATCCGTTTTCTATTGCATACATTAATAATTCTTTTGCATAAATGCCACTTTTATTTTTCCACGCCATGTATATCTCATCTTCTGTATCAATAGCAGCCTCTTCCAAAATGCCAATATTATTTACAATATAAGATAAATATTCTTGCAGTTCCTCTGATGAACGAAGGTTCTCTGCGTTATTTTCCATCAGCGCTATTCTTAATTGTTCTCTGACTTCTTCCTCTTTTTCCTTCAAAGTTTTTGACAAACTCCGCTCCAATTCTGTTGCATCAAGACCATATAAATCATCAATGCAGATTATATCATTCTCAATCAAAGCCAAATAAACATCATAAATTGGAATACGAATATTGGACGCATCCGATAGATGTGTTTTGTCAAATCTTTTTGTATTTCTTAGATTGCTCACTATAATTCCTGCCAAATTCTGTTCCAGCACATTGTATACCGCAATCTGTAAATCTTTGTCAATCGAGAGAGTTACATCTTTTCCACTTATCGTTTCTCTGATGATTTCATCTTCTCCCACTGTCTTGCCCAAATTATTCACTGTTATCTGCCGTTCGCCGTCTATTCCTTGCAGTTGTTCTTCCAAATATTGTTCAACACCTGCTTTTCCAACAACCGAATCTGTGGTATAGTCTTTGTCCAATTCCATATATTGTTCCAGTTCTTCAGATGATATTTTTCCTGTATATCCCAAGATATGAGAAAAAGCCTCTCCTCCTGTATAAACCCTGTTCCAGTCCTCCCCAATATCAATTCCTGTCAATATCGGACCATTTTCAATAATATAAGCGACTGTTTCTTTCGACACGTCCCTTGATAAAATAATAGGCACATATTTTTTGTAAGCGTTCAAAGACAGCATATAACGAATTCCAACTATCTTCAATGCCTCTTCCTTCGAATATTCGCTCGGCAATCCATAATGATTCAATTCCTCTTCTGTATAATAGTGTTTTCCCTCTCCATAAAGCGCAAATTTATTATTGGCTGAAAGAAATTCCATAAGTTCTTCCGCATTCATATTTTTCTGTTCCAGCTTCATATTATCTGGGTTAGCCTGTCCAAAAACATCAGCTTGAAATCTCAGCAGCGCTTTTCCTGATACTGTATATTCATATTGGTTGTGCACTCCTACTTTTATTTTTAATTCATTATTTATTTGTTCCTGATTTTCTTCCAGTTTTTTTATAACACGATAAATCATACTGTTTAATGTCAAATTCCGTTCTCTGTCAGACGAATAGATTCCTTCGTCGGTCATTGTAACAACATAAGCCAGTTCATTATATGCCAAAATTTCCCCCTTGCAGTCATATATCAGCCCTCTTGTACTAGAATCTCTTACCGTTCTAGTTATTTTTAATTCAAAATCATCTGCATATTTTTGACCGTTCACTATCTGTAAATCCCATAAACGGTAAATTAGTATCAAGAAAAGCGCAATAAATACTATTTGCATTGTGAAAATTCTTATCTTAGAACTATTTTCAATACAGTTTTTTGCTGCTACTTTCGGATTTTTTTGTCTGCTCGTCCATTTTGGCAACAACATTCTTCTCTCAATCCTTTCCGTTTCAAATATTACAACAGTAAGATTTATGTGCAAAAATTGAGCGCCAGCACGCCCTAAAGCCTATACTGTCGCATATCCCATAAATAAGTTACGGATTTTATTATTAAATATTACAATAGTAAGATTTAAAAGTCAAGTACTTTTTAGGGAAAACCCCTCCTCAAAAGAATGGTTTTCCCGATCTCCTTTACGTACTTTTTAAGATTTTCTTGTATCCTTATATATCCACAAGAATTAAGTCCGGTCCTATCTGGCGAATACAATGATATGGTATTGCAATCACTGAATCATCCTTTAGCATCGACCAAAATCCCTTGCATCCGGGAACTATAATTTTGCAGATGCATCCCTTACACTCATCAATCTCCAGATCGCAGACATGCCCAAGCCTTCTGCAATCCTTAATACATATCACTTCTTTTTTTCTCAAATCCTTATAACTTATCACTGCAGACTCCTCCTTTAGAGCCTAATGTACACTCGCAATATCAATCAAAAAGAGATTCCAGGCGTACACCCTATACTAAATATTGATCTATTATATGTACCATCAATAAAAAAATTGAGCGCCAGCGCGCTCAATCTGCAAAAAACTTCGTTTTTGTTTCAATTACATATATAAATATAAAAATATAATGTATATTTATAAGTCATTTTCCAGTGGATACACAATTCCGAAAAGATAATTAAGAAATACGATAAGAAGTACAATTAAATTCGATTTCCGTAATATCCACTACTTCATCTGCATTTTTTGCAAGCAGCAGCATATAACTTCCTGCATCTGCCTTAAATCCATGTGATGTTTCATCATAATATGTAAAGGCATCTCCTTCAAGTATCATTGTGATTTCTCTTGTCTCACCTGGCTCAAGATAAATCTTTTCAAATGCCTTCAACTCTTTTGCTGGCTTTTGTACTCTCGGATATTTGTCAGCCACATAAACCTGCGCCAATGCTGCACCTGCACGTCTGCCAATATTAGAAATATCAAAATCTACTTTTACACATTTATTATCCGTTGTATCCTCTAGCACTTCTGCCCGAATACCAGTCATCACAAAATCTGTATACGACAAACCATATCCAAACGGGAAAGCTGTTTCAATATCAAACGTATCATAATAACGATACCCTACATAGATATCCTCCCCATAATGTACTCTGTCACCACCTGGAAATTCACCAAGAATCACCGCTGGACAATTTTTTTCACTTATCGGAAAAGTCTCCGGCAAATGTCCTGATGGGTTCACATCGCCAAAGAGCATCTCTGCAAGTGCAATACCGCCTTCCATGCCTGCATACCAGCTAAACACAAGCGTATCCGCCGCATGAATCCACGCACTCATATCGATAGGAGAACCTGCCGTAAGCACCACAACCATATCGGGTCTAACTTTTAATAGCTCCGATATCAACCGATCCTGACCATAGGGAAGTTTCATATTGATACGATCCTGTCCTTCTGTATCATAGTCATGCGTCAATCCGCCCACATAAATTACAGCATCTGCATCCTTTGCTGATTCTAAAGCTTCTTGCAAATACTTTTCGTTCATTTCCTGTTGATACCGCTTTTGCTCTTCCGTGTTCTTTTGGGCTTCGGCGGAAGCTGTGGCTAGACTGTCTGCCTGTCCACTTTGGTTGTCTTTATCAGCTGCCCATATATTTCCAATATCTTTGTTAAAATACCCTGGCTGATATACTATTTCTGTATTTCCCCCCAGAACCATATGAAGTCCCATAAGCGGCGTTATCTCATAGAGCGCCTTTATCTCAGCGCTTCCTCCTCCCGGTGCATGTTGTCTGTTCGCATTTTCTCCAACAACCAATAACTTTTTGACTTTCTTTTTGTCAAGCGGAAGAATATTTTTTTCATTCTTTAGCAATACAATAGACTCTCTGGCTGCCTGCCTCAAAACAGCCTTATCTCCATAATCGTTGTAAGAGCCACAGCAGCGCTCTCCGTCCAGCATATGGAGATTGTTCATCACGTGCAGAATATGTCGTACTTTTTCGTCAATTTTGGCATATGCTGTCTTTTTGTCAATTTCCCCATTTTCGATAAGGCGAAGTATAGGAGCTGCCATATAATACTCACTAAAATTATCTGTGGCAGACATCTCCATATCCAGTCCATTGATAAGTGCTTCTTTGGTATCATGAACACCACCCCGGTCAGAGATAGTGATACCCTCAAATCCCCATTCCATGCGAAGAATCTCATTCAATAGATATGCATTATGGCAGCAGTGTGTTCCTTGAAGTTTATTGTATGCCCCCATAATTCCATTTACCTTGCCTTTTTTGACTGCTGCCTCAAATCCTGGCAGATAAATTTCGCGAAGTGCGCGCTCGCTGACTTCTACATCGACATCAAGCCGGCGGGTTTCCTGGTTATTCACAGCAAAATGTTTGATACAAGCAGACACGTCATTCTCTTCAATGCCATGCACCATTGGAACAACTAACTCCGATATCAGATAGGGATCTTCCCCCATATACTCAAAACTTCGCCCGCATAATGGAGTTCGCATAATATTGATGCCAGGTGCCAATATCATGTCCTTCCCACGGCCCCTTGCTTCTTTTCCCAACAATTTGCCCGTCGCATAGGCAAGTTCTCTGTTCCATGTCGCCGCAAGCGCAGAATTACAAGGAAGATATGATACAGAATCATAACTAAATCCAATTTCCGTCCATGAATCATTTTTGAAATCTTTTCTCACGCCTCTTGGTCCGTCCGAAGTTATAAAAGGCGGAATGCCAAGCCGTTCCACTCCCTTCGTGGCAAAGATTCCATTTCCATGAATCATATCTAACTTTTCCTGAAGGGTAAGCTGTGATACCAGTTCTTTTAATTTCTCTTTTGTCATGAGCTTTTATCCCCCTTTTCTGCAACACCTGCGTTTTTAGACAGGTAAACCCGAACTACAACATGTACTACGATTGCAAAGATGAATAATAAAAGTCCTAATACCTGTGACACTGCAATCTGAGTGCCTGGTATCAAAAGTCTGTCTGTTCGTATGCCTTCTATGATAAATCTGCCGATTCCATACCCGCCAAGGTAAACCAAGCATATTTGCCCGTGATATCGTTTCCTTTTATGATATAAAATCATAGCGATCAAAAGAGCCAGATTCCAAAGTCCTTCGTAGAGAAATGTTGGATGTACTTGAATAAAGTTTACATCCCCCATTGCTGTCATTCCATCGATATGTGACTGCGCAATATCCTGCGCGCGTACAGCATCAACTGGAAGCCGCATAGCAAAGATTGAATTTGTGTGTCCTCCAAACACTTCTCTGTTAAAAAAGTTTCCCCATCTGCCAATAATCTGCCCTAGTATTAGGCCATATACGCCGCAATCACCAATCTGATAAGGAGACAGCTTCTTAATTTTACTATATACATAGAGCGTTAAAAATGCCGCAATCACTGCACCGTATATAGCAAGGCCGCCCTGTCTGATATTAAAAATACTCAGCGGTTTGCCTTTGTACACATCCCATGAAAATACGACATAATAAATTCGCGCCCCTATCACCGAAAATATGACAGCGTATATGGCAAAATCCCAAATAATATCTGTATTCATGTCTTCTAGTTTTGCCATTCGCACAGCCATCAGCACGCCTAGTATTACACCAATACCGATAATCAAACCATACAACGCAATCTCAAATCCAAATACCGAAAAGCTTTTGGGTACATTTTCAAGATAAATCCCAAGATGTGGAAAAGCGATATCTTTTGCTCCCATTATATCAGGCATATTTTATTAACTACCTCCTTTTGATAATCATCGAAAAATACAACAGCTTTATACATTAAACCGAAAGAGAATAACATCCCCATCCTTTACGACATATTCTTTTCCTTCTAATCCTACAAGCCCTTTCTCCTTTGCTGCCGCAAGAGAACCATTCTCCAGCAAATCCTTATAATTTACTACCTCCGCACGGATAAAGCCGCGCTCAAAATCTGTATGAATTTTTCCTGCTGCCTGCGGTGCCTTGGTTCCAACCCGAATTGTCCACGCACGGCATTCATCCTCTCCTGCTGTGAGGAAGCTAATAAGTCCCAAAAGTCTGTAGCTTGCAGCAATCAGCTTGTCAAGTCCTGATTCCTTTAATCCTAAATCTTCCAAAAACATTGTTTTTTCATCATCATCCAGCTCTGCAATCTCCTGCTCAATCTGAGCACAGATCACAAAAACTTCAAATCCTTCTTCGGCTGCGTATTCTCTTACAGCTTTTACGCCTGTATTATCCGCTCCATCATTTGCAAGATCATCTTCTGCAACATTCGCTGCAAAGATTACAGGCTTGTCTGTCAATAGATTATACCCTGTTCTCCAAACAATTTCTTCCTCATCATCTGTCTCAAAGCTCTTAGCCAGTTTTCCTTCTTCCAAATGCCCCTTGATGCGTTCTGCAAGGGCAAGTTCCTTTGCCTGCGCTTTATCATTTTTAGCACCTCTTGATACTTTTGCTATCCGGCGCTCCAAAATTTCAATATCAGAAAAAATCAGTTCCAAATTAATTGTTTCAATATCTCTGAGCGGATTAATACTGCCATCCACATGCACAATATTAGAATCTTCAAAACACCGCACAACATGCACAATCGCATCTACTTCCCGGATATTTGCAAGAAACTGGTTTCCAAGCCCTTCACCCTTAGAAGCACCCTTTACAAGCCCTGCAATATCCACAAATTCAATGACTGCCGGCGTCACTTTTTTGGTGTGATACAATTCCCCCAAAAGTTTAATCCGCTCATCTGGCACCATCACCACGCCTACATTGGGATCTATGGTACAAAACGGATAATTTGCCGACTCAGCCCCTGCCTTTGTCAGTGAATTAAATAATGTGCTTTTTCCTACATTTGGAAGACCTACGATTCCTAGTTTCATTTCTTATCCTACCTGTCCGAAAATCCTTTATTTTCAAGGGTTTTCGCCTTTCTCTATATTTTTACTACACAAATCACTACACAATTTTTAAGGCACTTTCTATTTTTTCTACCTCTTTGAATTTCTCTTCCTCGGTCACATCAACATACAAATTCATTGTGATACCTACATTGGCATGACCTAAAATCACCTGTAAGGTCTTAGGACGCATCCCACCTTCAATACACCTTGTCGCCATCGTATGCCTTAGTACATGCATAGAAAAACGTCTTATACCGGCTTTGTCACACAGTTTAAACAATGAAGTGTCATAAGCTGAATTTTTTGTTGGTTCGCCTTTCCTGCAAAGAAATACATGCTCTTTGAACTGCATATTGATTACTTTGATTTCTCTAAGTTTCTCTTTCTGCCTTTTCAGAATTGCAACCGCTTCTTCTGTTAAAGGTACATCACGATAGCCAGATTTGCTTTTAGGTTCTCCAATACGCCATTCACCAACGCTGTATCGGTACTCCATGCTTCTCTGTATGTGTATGACACGCTTCTCCCAATCAATATCAGACCATTTCAAGCCTATTAACTCCCCTGTCCGTAATCCTGTCTGCAAAATAAAAGCAAACTGATTATAATTGCTACTCTTTTCTGCAACTTCAAGGAACTTCTTTTGTTCGTCAATGGTTAATGCTCTGATCTTCTTAGGCTCTTTCCCGATATTATGCTTTATTCCTTTTGTCACTGGATTTTTATAGATTACATCATTTTCAACCGCATCAGAGAACATACAATATAAGGTGATTCTTGTTTGATATATGGTAGATGACTTATAATCATCCTTCATCTGGTTCAGAACATTCTGACAATGCATCGGTTTTACCTCTGACAGTATCATATTGCCGATACACTTCTTTATATTATGTTCAAACCGTTCTTTATAATTTCTAATTGTATTTGGTCTTATGCTGTCACCCTTGATATTTTCAATCCAGTAGTCAAACCATGCCGTAACTGTCATATCCCCGGATGCATTGATACCACCATGTTCATCCTCAAACTTTGCATCCGCATACCACTTACGGCATTCCTGTAACTTTGGGAAATATTTTTGCATGGATTTTCCTGTCCTTTTACTCACAAATCTAGCTGTATATAAACCGTCCTTTCTTTGACAAATACCAACTCCAAGTTCCTTCCCTTTTAAGTCTTTACCCATAAAACCAACTCCTTTCTGCCATTACCTAACAAAAAGAGTTTGATACAGTCCATAATTATAACATATCACCCATCATTTTGAAACATTCAAATTAAATTTTTTATTTATATTATGGTTTATATTTCCAAACTTTTTGATATGTACTGCTCAAACTCTTTCCTTTTCACCAATTTTTTATTTCCAACATATAATACAAAATCACATTTAGGCTGTTTTAATAGCTCCTCTATCTTATTAATCCCTATATTTGAATAAGCTGCTGCTTCCTTAATTGTTAAAGTCAATTTTAGCCAAAATGGCATCTCCAATGTTTTTGTCTCTGTCATTCTTATAAAAATCGTCCTCCAATTTATATAAAATTTCTCAACATTACAATAAGGAAGGCACCAATGAGTTGTCGGTGCCTTCACACAAAAATATGTATTCACTTTCATCAATAATAATCTCAAATACTTAATACCATTCACACATAATAAGAGGGCAGAGATATTATAGATGTTCCCTGCCCCACAATAATCAAAATATTTCTATAACTAATAGCAACCGCATCCATATTTCAGAATGCGGTATTAAAATATCTTTACATTACAGTCGGTAAAGTTGGTCTTCGGGTTATATTTACTCCATAATGTTTTAAATCTTTTACTAATTTATTTGTAAAATCTTTATACATTTTATCCGAGTTTTGTGTAAATTCCTTGCTGAAACTCTTATCAACACTGCCTTCTACATTAATTAGATTATCATAATGTATATTAACTACTGGCTGCACCTCTTTATTTTTCACACTCTCAGGTATTGATGGTTTTGGTACTACAAACTGGTTTGGTATTGTAATGGGGGCTGCTTGGAAGTTCTGTGCAGTATACTTATGCAGGTTCGGGAAAAACTCTTTGTGTTTCTGCTCCTCAGTCATTGATGAATAGCCAAACTTTTCAAAGAGTTCTGCGGCTTTTGCCATATTCTCTTTGATTACCTGGTTAACATCCTCTTCTGTATTGCTATTAGAATCAGAAAGATTATATGCAGCAACAGCGGCAGGAATAGTATCTTCTGATACAACAGCGGTTGTTTTTGGCATCAAGTCCAAATCAGAACCATCGGTTGTTGTTCCAGCCCCACTATAGAATTCTTTGAGCTTCTCAAGTGTATCATTTACACTGTCTGTTGAAGTCTTATATATCTCTGTTGCATTATCAATGGTGTCTTTGTATTCCTTCATGATTTCTTCCAAAGACTTTGTGGAATTATTGAGGCTGTCTTCAAGAGAAGCAGCAAATTCATCCAGTGCATCAATCTGTAGTTTGTAGGTATGTTCGTCCTTGGTTTCCTGTAAGGATTTTTCCTTTTCTTCAAGCTCTGCCTTTAACTGCGCAAGTTTTGCTTTTGCAGCGGCATCGGTACTGTCTGACAGGTTTTCAAGGGCGTCTATCTGCGCTTTGATGCTGTCAATCTCTTTCTGCCCATTCTTGATATTCTTGTCATAGTCTGCATATTCCTTTTTGGCAGCAAGCGCCTTCTTCCTTGCTTCTATAATCTTCTTGATGTTATTGATTTCTTCCTGTGCACTGCGTTTCATAAGCTCTACAATGCTGTTTTCCAGTGCTGCGGATTCTCCCAGAGTGTTGTAGTAATTCTGTAGTGCATTATTCAGGTCTTCCATATATGCCTTGTCAGAAGCATAGGTATCCTTGTTATTTTGTATTTCTTTATACAGATTCAAATACGCATCTGCTTTTTTCTGTGAATCCTCAAGCTGTGACACAAGGAGCGCAGCTTTTGCCTGTCCATACTCGGAAAGCTCCCCATTGTCATACAGCCATTCATCCTGAATCAAATCTGCGATGGAAGAGAGGATTCCTTTTGCTGTATCAAGTTCACTGATTGCATTGGTGATATTCTCAAACTTTGCATTCCTTAAGGCATCATTGACATTCTGTATTTCTGTGGCAGTCCCAATAAGATCCTGTTTTGCAGAAGCAAATTCTTTCTCCCATTCTGTTGCCCACTGGTCAGCAAATTCGTCCCAGTTGTCCGCATCAACAGCACGTTCGTTCAATAAGTCAAGTACAGACTGTAATTTCCCAGCCATTACGGTATCTCCATTTTGGCGGTAGCTTTCAAGTGCTTTATTGAACAGTTCCATAGAAGCTTCAAAATCATTGGTGTCAAGTGCATCCAAAAGCTGTTCATACTCATTCATTTCAGAGAGGGTAGTATTGTATTTATCCTGTAAAATATCAAGATATTCCCCATAGGCTTCAACTTTTGTCTTAATTGCATCTTCATCCAAATCTGTGAGCAGTTTTGTAAGCTTGTCCCCACTAAAGGTATCATACAATGATACTAGTTCTTTGTAATAGCCGATATAACTGTCAAGGTATTCAAGCTGTGCCTTTAAGGTTGAGAGATTGTATTCTGCGATTTGTTTTGCAAGGGAATAGAGGTTTGCAAAGTAATCACTGGTATCGGATTCTGCCTCAGACACATTTTCTGTATAAGTTTTCTGCAGCTTTTCAAGGTCATCTTCCATAAGACTTAGAAGGTCATTAATCTGTGTCTGCTTTTCATTGTTCCATGCTTCCAGCTTTGCCTTGTAGGTGTCATAATTCTTTGCTTCACTGGCAGAGAGTTTCTTTCCACTGTCAAGCTTTTGTTGTAATTTATACCATGCCTCCCAGGTCTTCATATATTCGGAGATATTATTGCCTGTTCCGCCTTTTTGGAGTGCTTCCAGTTCTGCATTGTATTTGTCAAGTGTTGCCTGTTCTGACTTGGAAAGTCCCTTGGTATCCTTTTTCTGCTCTAACTTTTGTGCTTTTGCAAGGAGGTTTTGATACTGTTGTGTGTCGGTTGCTTCCTCATTGATGTCATCTATCTGGTTGTGGTAGCTTTCATAGATGCCTTCCGCAGCTTCCTCATAAGTCTTTTGTATCTTATCAAGCTTGTCACTTGGATTGAGTGCTTCTTCAAGGTCATCGCTGAGTTTATCAAGTGTGTCTGCTTTCTCCTTTGCAAAATTCTCCATCTGTTCTGTGTACTGGTTGTATTTCTTCCACTGCGCAGTAGAAAGATTCCCGCCTTTATCAAGTTTATCCTGTAATTTCTTCCATGCAAGATAAATCTTGTTGTATTCTGCAATATTGGCGGCGGTTGCATTTTCGTCAAGGGATTCCTTCTGGGTATAATACGCTTCGAGCTGTGCCTGTAGTTTATCATAAGTCTTTTTCTGGCTCTTTGAGAGGTTGTCATATCCCTTTTCATCCAGCTTTTCAATCTTATCCTCAACCTTTTCAATATCTTTCAAAAGATTCTGATAGGTTGCTGAATTTTCAAGCCCTGAATGGACGCCTGAAATATTCTCTTTTATCTTATCCGCTTCGGATTTCTTTGGAGCAGTCCCATTTGCTTCGGCAAGCTCACCATAAAGCTTGTCTAATGATTCCTGACCTTTGTTTCTCAAATCCTCAAGCTGCTGTTCATAAGAATCGTACTTTTTCTGTTCTGACTTGCTGAGTTTTCCTTTGCTGTTCAGCTTATCTTGTAATTTCTGGTATGCAGTATAAATCCTGTTGTAATTCGTAATGGTGTCTGAGGTTGCATACTGGTCTAGCTCTGCTTGTAAATCGTAGTAGTTTTCCAGCTTTTTCGTGAGCTTCTCAAACTGTTTTTCCTTTTTGACATCCCAGCCTTTGTCAATATATTTATCAATCTGTGCCTCTGTCTTTGCGATATTATTCAGAAGCTTTGTATAAGTTCCTGACTGGTCTGCTTCCAGATTAATGATTTTGTCATTGATAGCGTCTGCAAGTTCCTGTCTGTCATGATTGACTGCATCTGCAACTTTCTTGGAATCACCAAGGGAACCTTCTGTGATAGTAACACCGCCGATTTCCTTTTGTGTTGCAGAATCCTTCTGGTCTGAAAGTGCAGCAAACTGTTCCACAAGCTCTGTGAGGGAACTGCGTTTTCCCATCTGTTCATTGAGAGAAATAAGGGATTCTATCTTGGAGGTGATAGAAGTAAGGTAGCTGTCCATATCACTGTAATAATCCAGCACATTACTTAATTTCTGCTTTATAAGGTCGCGCTGTGTATCATACAGGTCATTGATGGTGTCAAGACAGTCTTGTGCTTTGTCATACCATTCTTCATAAGCTTCAATCTGTTCTACAAGCTTTGCCTTTTCGTCTTCATCATAGTATTTGATGGTTTCAATATTCAGCGTTCCATCTTGGATCTTCTTAACATAGGAAGAAGGGAGTCCAACAGATTTTGCTTTCCTCATATACATCTGGTAGGCATTCTGTTCATGGGTAATCTGTTCATTGTTTGCCTTCACAGTACGGGTAATCATAAGGTTCTTTTTCTGCCAGTTATAGAACTTTTCAATCTTGTCTGTAAGTTTGCTTACCTTAGAGGAAATACGGTCAAGAAGAGTGGCAATCCAGTCAAACTGTTTTTGGTTTTCTTTCTCTTCCTTTTCCTTTTCCTCTTTTTCTTTCTTTTCTTTTTCTTCTTTTGGCTTTGGATATCCGCCGCCTGACTCCATCTTAATATCGACTTTTCCAACGCTTCCCACTAAAAGTTTGGAGTTTTCATAACCCTTTACAATCGTAGCGGCTGCCTGTGCCTGCTTGCTTTCTGCACCATATAAAAGCTGTGCATTCTGCTGTGCTGCATAAAGCATTGCCTCTGCTGCGCTCAAAGCTTCATTCTTTAAGGTGTTATAACCTAAATTCCGCATTGAATTATAACGAGGAGGGGACCGGGACTTTCAT
>CAJUKA010000056.1 GCA_910586585.1 uncultured Lachnospiraceae bacterium | reverse complement strand
AAAATACGGGCTATACCGACATATAAGAACTTCTAAAGAGATAATCTAAATTCACTATAAATTTTTTGAAAAATTGAACATAATAGAATGTTTTTACAAAAAAATTGTCAATCCAGGAAGTCGATACTTGCATGGATTGACAGCCATAAGGAAAACTATGTGCAATTAGAAATGAAATGTGACTCTTTTTCAGCTGAAACGAAGTTAAATGAAATTATTACAAAGTATGAAAATGTTATTGATACTATTATGCAGGAATATAGGGAATGTGAGAAAATAGATAGTGCTAAGATGCGAAAAACATATTCTGCCATAGATTTTCTGCTTGCGAATAGAAGGATTAAGAAAAATTTATTTATAGGGCAAACTTCAATTCCAATCGGCGGTTTTACCATTGGACAATCCAACTTGTACTTGAAAAACGGCTACCGTGGAGGAAGCCGTTGCATTGCTAAAATAATACAATATCTATTTCTCTGGGGCATCGAGTGCCATAATTTGATTGCTGATGCAAGTGGACATTCTGTAAAATATGTAAATCAAGAGCTTTGTGTCGTTGAAGCAGTCCAATCAAAAAAACGAATCACATCATAGAATTTAATCTGGATAATTCATATTGAAGTAAAAATCCCGTGCCTCCCACAATCTACGCTTTCTAATAGTCCATAGATTAATCTAAAATACATATCCTCTATATATTTTCAAAAAAATTATTCCCCATGAAACTATTCGTCTAGAAAAAGTGTCTAAGATATTAGAAGATGTACTTTCGGAATCTTCTTCACACCTGTTTTGCGATTGATTTTGCGCCAGATTTTTATAAATGGAATCAACATACGTTTTGCGTCTCCATCATAAAGTAATGACATCTGACAAAAAATCTTTTCGCACTAGCAGGCACAAAGAAACTCCGAGAATACATAAAAAGACAGCAGGAGGTGAAAATAGTGCACTTTTTTTTCAACAAGAAAGGAGAAACAAATAAAAATTTAATAGAGCAAATAATTTTGGAAAAGTACAATCAATATTATTGTTTGGCGTATAGTTATGTTCACAATGAGGCAGATGCTTACGATATTGTACAGAATGGTGCGTACAAGGCTTTGAAAGGCAGCCATGCATTAAAGAAACCAGAGTATGCTGAAACATGGGTATATCGTATTATGCTGAATGAATGTTTTCGGTATTTGAAGCAGCCAAAGCTTCTTTCTTATGAATCCATACAGGATGAAAACAAAGGCGAATTGGGCTATATAGACAACGCTTATGAAAACATTGAGCTGCAGCAGGCGTTGGATTCGCTTTCAGCGCAGGATAAGGCCGTCATCATATTGCGATTTTTTGAGGACAGAAAGCTAGAAGAAATTGCAGAAATTCTTGAAGAGAATGTCAGTACGGTTAAGAGCAGGCTGTACCGCAGTATGAAAAAGCTCTATCATGTTCTCGCAACAGATATCAATCAAGGCATAGCCGGTCTGAACAATGGAATGGAGGATAAATATGGATTATGATTTTTCGGGAACAAAAGAACAGAATGCTTTGGTAGAACAGGAATTGCAAAAATTAAAAAAAGAATATCACAAGCAGCAAATGACAAAAGAACAACAAGAACAATTGTTTGAAAAAATGAAGGAGGCGAAGAATATGAATCAAATCGGAGAAAAACGTACAGGAATGATTAAATTTGCAGTGGCAGCCGCTGCGCTTATAGCAATATTTGTTGCGTTACCCAATACATCTGCTACAATTGCAAACGCAATGGAGCAGATTCCAATTATTGGGAGCTTGGTGAAAGTTGTGACATTTCGAAATTATGAGTATGAGACAGAACGAAATATGGCAGATATTGAGATTCCAGAAATAAAGCCAGAGAATCAGACTGAAAATATCGAAATTCAGGAAAATTTGGACCGCTCAACAGCAGAGGTCAATGCAGAGATACAGGAAATTACGGATAAGTTGATACAGGAATTTGAACAAAATCTGAATGAAGAGTGGGGGCATCAGGCTGTTACGGTAAAGAGTGAAGTGCTGGCGACAACACCCGATTATTTCACTTTGAAATTAATCTGTTTCCAGGCAGCAGGAAGCGGATATGAGTGGAATTATTTTTATACAATTGATTTGAATACTGGAAACCGCTTGCAATTAAAAGATATCTTTGTGGAAGGTGCAGATTACATCACACCAATCAGTGAAAATATTAAGCAGCAGATGCAAGCACAGATGGATGCTGACGAAAATGTTTACTATTGGTTAAATGATGAGATTGAAGAGTGGAATTTTAAGGCAATTACAGACGAGACGTCCTTTTACTTAAATGAAAACGGAAATGTGGTGATTGGATTCAATGAAGGAGATGTGGCACCAATGTATATGGGAACTGTAGAGTTTGAGATTCCAGCGGAGGTATTGAGCAGTATCAGAAAATAAGACAGAAATTTGGGGCAAACCACAAGTATCGTCATTTTGGGCAAATTTATCATAGGGAAAACAGGAAATTTGTGTTATAATATAAAAAAGCTTGTCAAATAGCACAAAATCTGTGTTAATCCAGCTTAAGAGTCGTCGTGCAGCGACTTAAAATCAGGAGGGAGATAAATGCCAAATACGATACTTCGTGACTTGTCTATTTTTTGGTGTATGATTCATGTCATTCTTCTTTTTACAATGCTGTTTCGCTCACGCTATCCAAGAAAAAGGACCATAGTTCTTGCGGTGGCTGGTATGGGGATTTTGATGACATTCAATGGCGTATTGCTGTTGATATTAGGAATCGAACTGCTTGGAAAAATATTCTTTTTCACGTGCTCAATTCCAAGTTTTATATTTTTTTATGTGTTATCAGCAGATAAAAGAGCCCGCTTTTTGCTTACGTTTTGTCTGGCAGATACATCCTGCTATTGGATTATGATAGTAACCAATATGCTCAATTATTTTTTTGGAGGAGGAAGCTATATTTTAATGTTTATCCTCAGGCTGTTTGCTTTTCCATTGCTGGAATACTGCGCATATCGTTTTTGGAGAAAGCCTTATATGGAGCTTCAGGATTCTGTGGAAAAGGGCTGGGGCATTTTTGCAGGAATGACAATGCTGTATTATGTTTTGTTGGTGGTTATGGCAAATTATCCTGTGAATATTGTAGAACGTCCAAAAGATGTGCTTTCTTGTGTTTTGGTGCTGATTCTGATGTTTTTTAACTATGCTGTGATTTTTTCTGCACTTTACAGACAGCTGCTGCTTTATCGCAGGCAGCAGAGTGAACGTATTTTGCAGGAACAGAAAAATCTTCTTGAAGAGCAGCTTGAAAACCAGCAGCGAATACGAAAATTAAAACATGATATGAGAGGCCATACCGCAGCGATAGTAGGTTTGCTTGCTTCCGGCAAAACAAAAGAAACCTTAGCCTATCTGAAAAATATAGAAGTTGAAATGGATGCCTGCCTGGGACAATATTGTGCAAATCCATACATTAACGCCGTTTTTAGCAGTTATGTTCAAAAATTTGAAGATTTAGGCGCAAAGTTACATATTGATATTCAGATTGGTGATGAATCAATACATTATATGGAATTGTGCCAGATTTTGTCAAATGGACTAGAAAATATCAGGGATGCATTAAGAGAACTTCCAGTGCCAAAAAGGGAAGCATCGGTACAAATGAAATACAATAGAAAGCATCTTGTTATACGAATGAAAAATTGCTGCAAAGAAGATTTGTTTGTTGAGAAAGGGACGATTCCAGCTACAAGCAAAGAAAGCAGCGATCATGGTTTTGGACTGCCTACGATTCTTGAAGCAGCACAAAAGCTTGGCGGTGATATGATGTGTTATACAGAAAATGGAAGCTTTATGCTTGATGTTATGATACAGATTGAGAAGCTGCAATTTCAGTAACAGGAGCGCAGAAAAGCTAAAAAGGGGTAGAATGTATGTATCTGATAGCGGTCTGTGATGACAGTATCGAGGTCTTGGACCAAACCAGCAAGATGTTAGAACTTTATGGGAAAAGGTCTTCTCAGATAGATTTATATGTTGAATGTTTCGAGAATGCACAACAGCTTATTGATAGAGTCAGGGACAAGAATGATGTACCAGACTTGATATTTATGGATATTTATTTGCCGGATAAATCGGGAATTGATGCAGCCAGGGAATTGCGGAATATGCAGATTCAAAGCAAAATTGTTTTTTTGACAATATCAAGAGATTATGCATTTGAGGCATTTCAAGTAGACGCCATTCAATATCTTGTAAAACCTGTTGAGGAGAAAGTACTTTTTTCCACAATGAACAAATTGATGGAAAACATGGACAAAGAAGATAGAAAATATATTTTGCTGCGGATGGAAGGAAGAACCTGGCGTATACAGTTGAGCAATATTCTTTATATTGAAGCATGGGGGAAAAATCAGTGGTTATGGCTGGCAGACGGAACCCAGCATCTGCTTCACCTGACAATGGCTGAGATTTATGGAATGCTTGCTCCATATCAGGCTTTTGTAAAAGTTGGAGTTACATATATTGTGAATCTGGAGTATATTGACAGTTTGAATGTGAAAGGAATCCGCCTAAGCACAGGAAAAGAAATTTATCTTCCGCGGGGTTCCTATAAAGTTTTAAAAGAGCAATACTTTACATTTTGCTGCGGGGATTGAAAGATCAGTTATTTGGCCGCTGAAGGCGGCAGGGGAGGTTGGCATGAAAAGAAACTTTGTAAAATCGTTGGCCGTATTTTTGATTATGAGTTGTTTGCTCACTGGCTGTGGCGGTTCATCAAAGGAGAGCATGAATTCTGGAGAACTGGCAGCGCCGAGCGTCAACAGTTCTGCTTCGTCACAAGAGACGGCAAATGGGATTGCACAGGATAACTATGCGGCGAGTGAAGAGATGTCGGTGGAATCCGTTACAACAAAAGATTCCAATATGACGGAAGATGGTACACCGAGCTTAGACAGTATGACACTTCTTGAAGAAAAGCTGGTATACCATTGCAATCTGGATATCGAGACGCTTGATTATCCGTCTACAGTGTCATCGATCAAAGAAACGATATCCAAATATGATGGGGTGATTCAGTCTGAGAATGAAAGTGATAGTGGACAAAACTGGTATTTTGAGAATTACCGCAAAACCACCGCGACGCTGCATAATTTTTTAGAGGTGCGCATTCCATCAAGGAATTATGAGGTCTTTTTGGCAGAGCTTGATGGTGTGGGAAAAATTGTTTCAAAGTCTTCGAGTGTTGAAAATATCAGCCAGCAGTA
This sequence comes from uncultured Lachnospiraceae bacterium, assembly GCA_910586585.1. Taxonomy (GTDB): domain Bacteria; phylum Bacillota; class Clostridia; order Lachnospirales; family Lachnospiraceae; genus COE1. The sequence continues at coordinate 21,587 of CAJUKA010000056.1, read as the reverse complement.
TTATGATACAACAACACAGATTGAGTCTTTGCGGATACAAGAAAGAAATCTGCTTGAAATGATGGAGAAATGTGAAACCATTGAAGATATGATCACTGTAGAGGAGCGGCTTGCGCAGGTGCAGAGTGAACGCAGCAAATTAGAAACTGCCAAGCGTTATATGGACACGGATGTAGCGTTTTCCTATGTGAATATCACGATTTCCGAGGTAATGGAATATCATCAGGATAGAGAACCTGTCAAGAGGAACACATTTGTCGATCGCTTGATAAATACAATAAAGTCTACAGGAAGAGGATTTCTATTATTTTTGGAAGGTCTTTTGTTCTTGTTGATACGACTGATGCCATATCTAATTGTTATTTTGGGAATTTGTCTGTGTTTCAGAAAGAAAATCAAACGATATCTCGCCGAAAGAAAGGCAGAAAAACAAGCAGAACAGGCACAAAGGGAGCTTCGCAGACAGTCTGTAATGCAGCAGTATATGCCAGTAGAACAGGCTCCTCCAATGTCGCAGCAGACGACTGGAGAAGAAAACAGTCCGACAGATACGAAATAAAATTTCAACTACAATTCCTATTCACAACTTGTCGGTTTGTATCGTCATGTGTGTTAGAACCAGTTCTATAGGATAATTAGGAATGGATGGAGCGCGGAGTGACACCATAAATTTCACGAAATGCTCTGTAAAAAGAGCGGAGGCTGCTGAATCCACTGGCAAAACAAATTTCAGTTGCAGTCATATCAGAGTGTGACAACAGCCCCATGGCATGTTCTGAACGGATTCGTTTGAGATAATCGTTATAAGAACAGCCAAAATTTTCTTTAAAAATATGTGAAATATGATATTTGCTGTAACCAAGGGCATCGGCAAGCTGAGACAGATTCAATTCTTCTGTAAAATGCAGATTCAAATAACTGGAAATGTTCTGGCAGATACCAGCGGAGGCTGCATCTTGCTTTACCAGTGTGACTTGAGACAATATCATAGAGACAATAAGATACAGATATCCTTTAGAAAAACGGATATCTGTATTTTTTTGCACTTGTTCCAAGAATTTAGAAACCTGAAAATAAAACTGTTCAGGGTCTTGTAACTGTGTGATAAAGGGAGACGAGGGCTTCTGCATATGAAATTCATTATAAAAATCAGGAAGAAGGTCATCATTAAAAATCATCATAATGGCAGAGGAATGATCTAAAGTATGTGTTGCATGAACCATGTTTGGAAATGCAATAGAAGTCATACCCTTTTTCAGTTGTTTTTTCTGGCCGGCAATTGTAATCTCAATGATGCCATCAAGCACATAGAAAATTTCGATTTGACGATGCATGTGCGCAGGATAGCAATTATTTTTTGTAATTTTTACAGACAGATATTCTGTCCTGTTTTGATAAATCATACCAAGGACTCCTAGAAAATATTTATAATCAGTATAACATGTTAAAGAAAAACCGCAATATTTGGCACATAAAAATATCAGCATGGCATTGAAGGGAAATCCAGGAACCATTAGAATAAAAGAAAGAATCAAAGAAAACTTATCGGAAAACTTCACAATAGAAAGGAAAGTTGCACTATGATATCAAGTAGGATATGGAATGCAGATTTAGGAAATGGAAAGTACCGAAATCCGATACTGTATGCTGATTACTCCGATCCAGATGCGATTCGCGTCGGAGAAGATTATTTTATGATAGCTTCAAGCTTTTGCAATGCGCCTGGACTTCCGCTTTTGCACTCAAGGGATCTTGTCAACTGGAAGGTGGTCAATTATATTATTCAGGAAATTCCGGAAGCACGTTATGATGCACCAATGCATGGCTGTGGGGTGTGGGCGCCAGCCATTCGGTATCATGAGGGAACATATTTTGTCTGTTTCCCGATGCCAGACGAGGGCATTTATATGAGTACAGCTTCTGATCCGTTTGGCGAGTGGACGAAACCAGTAAATATTCGGCCCGGCGCCGGTTGGATTGACCCTTGTCCTTTTTGGGACGAAGATGGGAAAGCCTATCTTGTTGCAGGGGTGGCGAAAAGCCGAATTGGATACAAAAGTGTTTTGCATATGGTAGAGATGCAGCCGGACGGAATGGGGTTAATTGGAGAGGAAATAAAAATATTTGACGGGAATGAAAACGACCAAGTGACAATAGAAGGCCCCAAAATGTACAAACGAAACGGATGGTATTATATTTTTGCTCCTGCAGGCGGGGTAAAAACTGGATGGCAGACAGTGCTTCGCGCAAGAGAGGTATTTGGACCGTATGAATATAAGGTGGTGATGCGTCAGGGAAGCAGCAGCGTAAATGGACCGCATCAGGGAGCTTGGGTTGACACGGTGACAGGCCAGGATTGGTTCCTTCATTTTCAGGATGTTTATGCTGCAGGCCGTATTGTGCATTTGCAGCCAATGAGCTGGCAGGAAGACTGGCCAATAATAGGTATAGCAAAAGAGGGCAATGATTATGGAGAACCTGTAATCGAATATGAGAAGCCAGATGTCAAAACAGCAGGACAAGGACAATGTGAGCCGGAAACCTCAGATGATTTCACAGGAGAAAAATTGGGGCTTCAGTGGCAGTGGAATGCCAACGCAAAAAAAGAATGGTATGAACTTACAGGAAACGATTTAAAATTATATACGGTTTTGAAAGAAACAGTATATGGAGATATGCCAAATCTGTTGCTGCAAAAATGGCCTGCTCCAGAATTCACATGCATTACAAAGCTTGATCTATCCAATCTATCGGATAAAGATGAAGCAGGCGTGATTTCCATGGGTATGAGTTATGGGGTTCTTACATTTCAAAAAGAAGGAGAGAAGCTGATTCCAAGCTATATTAGAGGCGAACAAGAGTATGGAAAGATTTTGCCGGAAACAACCAAGGAATCTTCCAAAGTACTTCCGGCAATTGATATGAATCAGGCGAAGGAACTCTATGTGAAATATACAGTAAAGCAGACAGGCACACGCGATTTGAATGAAAATGAGAAGCAGTTCCCCCTAGAGCGCGTGAAAATGGAATACAGCACGGACGGCAGCAATTATCAAACAGCAGGAGAGATGGACGCTGTACCAGGACGCTGGGTAGGCGTAAAAAACGGTGTATTTTGTGCCTCCGCAAACAAAGAAAGTAAAGGGTATGCACGCATAAACACAGTGCAGTATCACATTTAAAATATAATATAAATAGGAGATTTTTATGAGCAATAAATATTATAATCCAGTGCAGCGCGGTTTTTTCCCCGATCCATCTGTTGTGCGTGTCGGAGAAGACTATTATATGGTTAATTCCACGTTTCAGTATTTCCCAGCAATTGCAATCAGCCATTCAAAAGATATGATACACTGGCAGATTATAGGACATGCCATCACAGACCCAGACGAACTGGATTTGCAGGACATCAAAGATTCCCATGGAATTTGGGCGCCAGATATTTCGTATCATCAGGGAAAATTCATTATTATGGCAACACTTAGGCTCAATGCAGACGGAAAACGCGAAAATAATGTGATGCGCAGACAGCTTGTTGTTACCTCTGATAAACCGCAGGGACCTTATAGTAAGCCAAGTTGGCTGGAAGTGGACAGCATTGATCCGTCTCACTTTGTAGATGAAGATGGAAAACATTATATGGTTATCAGCCCAGGGATTCATCTGGTGCCTTTGAGTGATGATTGTACAAAAGTAATCGGCGATACCATTCCAGTATGGCCGGGAACTGGAGAACGATGCCCAGAAGGGCCGCATCTGTTAAAGCGTGGAAAGTATTATTATGCGATATTGGCAGAGGGGGGGACAGGATATGGACACGGCATTAATGTTGGGCGTTCTGAGAACCTTTTTGGCCCATATGAGCCATCACCTTACAATCCGCTGATGCGTCAGTTTGACCCGGATGCACCAATTCAAAGAACTGGACATGGCAAGTTGATACAAACACAGAATGGGGACTGGTGGGTATATTATCTCATGGGCAGACCCAATCAGGGACATTATACAACGATAGGAAGAGAATCAGGGCTTGATCCTGTTACATGGCTCGAAGATGACTGGTTTATTATCAATGACAGGAAAGGGCCAAGCATCGAGCAGACAGCACCAGAGCTTTCACCACATCTATTTCCCAAGTGGACCAGGGACGACTTTGACGAAAAAGATTTGAATGTAAACTGGCAATTTGTGAGAAATCCTGCCAAAGGAAGCTATTCTCTTACAGAGCGTCCAGGATATCTGCGGATTTGGACCAGAGACGGGCAGCTCTCTGAAATCCGCGCAAAGAATACGCTGGTAAGACGGGAACAGGAGTTGGGATACACAGCATCAACAAAGGTAGATTTCTACCCAACAAGAAATGGAGAACAAGCAGGACTAACTTGTTATTATAGTACCGCAACATATGCAAGATTTTCTGTATGCTATGAAGAAGGCAGAAAACTGCAGCTTGTCATCAATCGAAACCATGGTGAAGAGCTGATAGCATCTGTTGACAATATCAAAGAGCAAAGTATTTATTTGAGAGTCGTAGTAAATAAGCTTACTAGAAGTTTTTATTACAGCTATGATGGGCAAGAATGGATTCTTGCAGGGGTTCTGGAAAATTGTATTTATCTGTGTGATGAGGGAGTTCCGGACGATCCCAAGCGCCACACAGGCACATTAGTTGGAATTTACGCAAATAATGGCGGATGCGGTACGCGGATTCCCGCAGATTTTGATTATTTTGAGTATTATGATTAACATGCTTTTATAAAGCAGATTTGTGAGGAGACAGCGCCAAAAGCGTCTTTGCCATTTGTGCATCAGGCGCGGTGCCAAGTCCCTTTAAGTAGCAAGCGCCAAGCATATCACAGCCCCAAGTGCTTCCGTTTTCATAAGCTTTGTCAAGCAGCGCAAAAGCCTGTTCGTAATCACACGCAATATTTTGTCCGCCGCGATAATAAATTTCACCCAAAAGATTGCAGATACCGACATGATCTGGAAGCAGATCATGTCCTTTTTTTAAGTATTGCAATGCCTTGTGCAAATTCAGCGGCAGTACCCCCCTGAAGGTATAGAGCTTGCCAAGACAATAATAAGCATTGCTGTCATTGTGTGCTATCGCACGTTCATATAGCTGCAATGCTTCCTTATAGCGGCCTTCATTGCGGTGTTTATTTCCTATCATACGCTCGCAAAATCCAATTTGCATATCAGCACCAATCGCGATATAATGCGCTGCCATTTTTTGCTGTACAGGTGCGCCAAACTTGCCAGAGGTAAGAATCGTTATCAGATTAGGAAGTGCAATGCCAAGTCCATCTAATACACATTCTCGGTATAAACGGGCCGCCTCTGCTGCCCACTCATACAAAAGCCTGCTATTTGGTACCATGTCAAAAAAATCAGCGGCTTTACAATAAAAATATGCATGTGCAAGCAGAAATTTACAATACACATGTCCATTGTACGCTTTTTGTGCTACTGCATTCCAGAGTTCCATCAGAGAGTGATAGGGCGGATGTACATACGTACCTTGCAGAGGGATATAATCTGCTATATACATGGTGCCAAACATTCCAACTGCACTCTCAAGGCTAAGACTCATATGGAAGCATTCATATGCAAATGTTTTGTCTTCATCAATACCAACAGCTGGATCGATATAATTTTTCCCCATATAACAGCATCCAAGAAAATAAAACGCATCGCCGTCTCCCATATTGGCGGCCTCGCGAAGCAGGGCAAGCGCTTCCTTGGCTCTGCCAGAATGGATATCAAACCATAATATTTGAATTGCTGTTTCAACTCGTTCGTCAAAAAGTGCAGCCATATCCATCATGCCTTTCTATCAAGCGCATACATAAAATGCGCCTTCCTTTTTTGGCACAGACCCATGCAGAGGAAAAATGCTGCTAGGAAGCGCATGGGCTGCGCGGCGAATAGAGGTATTAACCTCTTCTTTTTCATTCAGTATAACATAAGCCTTGCACAGATAGAAGCAATTATTGGTTTGTAAAAAAGATTTATAGAGCAGAAAGATTCGATTATGATAAGATAAAAAGTAATTTGAGAAATTCATGCAACCAAATTCAAAAATATGTTATCTAATGAATGTAAAAGTTACTGCTTGCGCAGTACATTGAGAATGGAGGAGGATCATGAATACATTAGTGAAACGTGCAAAGCATGGAGATTCAGAAGCGTTTATCACATTGATTGAAGAATGTAAAATGACGCTTAGAAGAGTTGCGCTTGGCTACTTGAAGAACGACGAGGATGCAGCAGATGTTATCCAGGATACGATTTTGGATGCTTATGAGCATATTGGGGCATTGAAAAAGGAGGAATATTTTAAAACTTGGCTAGTCAGAATTTTGATAAATCATTGCACCAAAAATTACCGTTCGAATAAGCGCAAAGCGTATTTGGAAGAGGACTGTGCAGAAGAAGCGTGCTGTAATGGAAGAGCAGAACTGGAATTTCGGGAATTGCTGTCTATTCTGCCAGACGACAGCAGGATAATTTTTCAGCTATATTTTGGGGAACAATTTACCACCAAGGAAATAGCAGAAGTTCTAGGCATGAATGAAAACACCGTAAAGAGCAGGCTGCACAGAGGAAAAGAACAGCTTCGTGTCGCATTACAGTAGAGGGGGAAAAAGAATGGAAAAAAATATTTCAGAAAAGGATTTAACGAGAATTTTGGGCGCCCAGTTAGAGCCAAGTGAAATCATTGATGCAAAGCTGTCTGAAACCTATGAAATTCTGCGGAATGCAAAGGGAAAACAAAAAAGTAAAAGACGCAGAGGACTGCAAAAGGTTCTGGTGGGAATTGGCAGCGTCGCAGCAGTCTTTGTGTTGATGACCGCTTTTTGTGTGATGAATCCAGTCTTGGCAAGTGAGATTCCCATTTTGGGGAATATTTTTACGAAACTTTCAGATTTATTTCCGTTTGGACAGATTCCGGTAGAAGATACAGTTGTATTGTATCATACAGATGAAAAGAATCAAACGTTAAAGGAAGGAGAACAGAATCAAAGCAAACAGGACAGCTATACAAAGAAATCCGGAGATATTACCGTTACTTTGACAGAGCAATATGCTTCGAACCAGGCAATTTATATTGGTGTTCATGTTGAAAATGCCAAAGAATTTCCCAATATGGTTCAGATGCTAGATGGAACACAGAGTTTGCGAGTACACTTAAAGGAACAGTATTCTTTTCGTACAGATACGGTGGAGATGTGGCGCGATATTGACGGAAAATTTGAAAACAAACATACATTTGATGGGATTTTACGAATTGATTATTCCGAAATCAATGTAGATGACAGAAAATACCAGCAGGCATTAAAAGAAGCGTCTGGTACAGACAATGAGGAAGTTTGGATAACCGATGAAAACTGGTCACAGTATTTATCAGAATATGAGATACCTGAAATGTTTACAATGAAGCTGGATATTTTGAATATTGTTGGCGACTTGGCAGAACCGATGCCTATGGAAGGGATGAAATCAGCCAAAGAACAAGAAAACATGACAGACGAAGAGTGGGAGGCATATATGAAGAGTCTGCCGCAGGATTTCTACGACTATCCCAACAAATACCAAAACTGGTGGCAGGAAGGAAGCTGGTCTTTTGATTTGACAATTGAACAAAAAGACAGTCAATCGCGTGTGGTTGAAGTAAACGAAACAAATGAGGCTGGCATTGGACTCAAAAGCATTGAGATATCTTCTGTAGAATTGACGCTCAATACAATAGAGAAGGCAGATACCGTTGCTGTTGCGCTGGACGCAAATGGGAATAAAATTGAAAACGGCTCTTCTAATATGTATGAGTTGGCGATTGCAGACCATGATATTTCCAAAGTGTACGTTTATATTTGCGACTACGAAGAATATATAGATAAGATAAAAGCTTATGGAATAGAAGGAAATCATTTCGATAAAAGTTTCCAGGAGATTTTGGAAGAGCGGGCACTGTTCAAAACAGTAGTCGACACGACAAAATAAATTTGCTGCGAGAAAAACTTTAGAAACGCATACAGTAAGAGCATCATAGTACCAATAATGCGCCCCCTCCAGAACAGTTGCTAAATTCACACAATACGAACTGTACCATAAAAATAACAAAACTGTTAGCATTTTTTTGAAAAATATTTCCTGAAAAAGTTGTTACTATCTTGAAAATGGATTATAATGAAAAATGCATAACAGGTTTCGGAATTTTATAAAAATTTAATTAAACGCAGGTGAATGCGAAAAAAAGGAGGATCCAATGATAAGATTAGGTATGTTAACAAGCGGCGGTGACTGCCAGGCACTGAACGCAGCAATGCGCGGTGTGGCGAAGGGACTGTTCAATTCCGGCAAGGAAATAGAACTTTTTGGATTCCTTGATGGTTATAAGGGACTTATTTATGGAAACTATAAGGAACTTAAACCAGTGGATTTTTCAGGAATCCTAACAAAAGGCGGAACAATCCTTGGAAGCTCGCGTATGCCGTTTAAGGCAATGCGTGATCCAGACGAAAATGGACTTGATAAAGTGGAAGCGATGAAGCACAATTATTACAAACTCAATCTGAACTGCCTCATCGTACTTGGCGGCAACGGGACACACAAGACAGCAAATCTTCTTCGTGAAGAGGGGCTGAATGTTGTGACATTGCCAAAGACAATTGACAATGACCTTTGGGGAACAGATATGACATTTGGTTTCCAGAGCGCAGTGGATATTGCTACGCAGTGCATCGACCAGATTCATACAACAGCGGCATCTCATGGACGTGTATTTATTGTTGAGGTAATGGGTCACAAGGTTGGATATCTGACATTAAATGCAGGAATTGCAGGTGGGGCTGACATCATTTTGATACCAGAGATTCCTTATGATTTGGACAAAATTATATCAGCTATCAAAAAACGCTCTGAGAGAGGAAGCCGTTTCACAATTCTTGCGGTTGCAGAAGGCGCGATGTCCAAAGAAGTGGCAGCACTTTCCAAGAAAGAATACAAGAAGTACATGGCAGATTATAAATATCCTAGTATTTCCTATGAAATTGCAGAAAAGATAACGAAAAAGTCGGGAATGGAAGTACGTGTAACAGTTCCTGGCCATACACAGCGAGGCGGCGAACCGGATTCTTATGACAGAGTATTTGCAAGCCGTCTTGGCGCAGAGGCAGCAAAACTGATTCTCAAGGGTGAATATGGTTATATGGTAGGCTACAGAAACAGAGAAGTGGTCAAGGTACCGCTTGAGGATGTGGCAGGAAAGCTTAAGACTGTTGATCCTGATTCAACAATTATAAAAGAAGCTAAGATGCTTGGCATCAGCTTTGGTGATTAATATAAGCAGTCGGCTTTGGCCGGCTGCTTAAAACGTTACACCTCTAATTGTGCAAAATCAATCCATAAATCATCTGAAATACGCGATCTGATTTTATCATGAAAGGTATAAGAAAATGCTCTGAATGAGCTTTTCTCAAAGAAATATACAGAAATTTCTTTTCCCATAGGTTCCACAATCCAATATTCACGAACACCGGCATCTGCATACAAGTTCAATTTGCGCACATAATCATGGCTGGGATTGCCTGGAGAAACGATTTCAATAATCCAATCTGGTGCGCCGCAGCATCCTTTTTCTGTAAGTTTGCAGCAATCACAGACGACACTAATATCGGGCTCTACAATCGTTTTTTTGTCCCGAAATAATTCAACAGTAAATGGAGCAGGATAAACTTTGCATTGGCCATTTTTAGCAGTAATGTAATTGGTTATCTTATTAAATAAAAATCCTAAAATTTCCTGATGGATTCTGCTTGGCGGTGCGATATCATAATATCGGCCGTCAATTAGTTCAGCGTGGACATTTTCTGTGCAAAGACTTGTCGGTGTTGGTTCCATAAAAAGCTCCTTTCTTTGGTTTGATTTGCTGTAGATAAAGATGGATGGAAAATATTGTATACATGTAGTATATCATTGCAAAGTTTCTCTTGTAAATACCTTATATGAACAGCAGTAGTCCAGCCATGTCCATTCATAAGTTGTTGGATTGTACATTCTGACCATTGATTTAGGCTATTTCTTCCAACTTATTTCATGTTGGGCGCCAGCCCTATCAAACAGAATATACAAAGTGCCTTATGCAAGCAGGATTCCAACAGCATTTTGTATACTCAATTTTGCATGGCGGAACTGTTACAATCTCCAAAAACAATTGATTTATACAAAGATACATTATAAAATAGAAATATAGTTCGCATCATATGAAAGGAATAGGGATTTAATTATGAAACAAAAGCTGGATCGGACACTGGGAATGTATTCGGCCCTAATGATTAGTATTGGCACAATGATTGGTTCTGCTATTTTTGTTCTGGCAGGCACCAGCTACCAGACTGCAGGCCCAGGTGCTTCCCTGGCTATATTTTTGGCAGGAATTGCGGCTGTGTTTACGGGATTGTCTTTTGCCGAGCTGGTAACAGTTGTGCCCAAGGCAGGAGGCGGTTACGTTTACGTAAAAGAAGCTACAGGCAATAATATTATCGGATTTATCTGCGGTTGGGGCTTTTGGCTGGGCTATGCAATGTCGTGCGGTTTGTTTGCGCTGGGGTTTGGAAATTTCGTCAACTATATCTTTCCGTTTATTCCAAAGATGGCGACCGCCTATCTGCTTGTCGTCTACGTAGCCTTGACAAACATAAAAGGAACAAAAAGTTCAGGAAATCTGCAGAATGTGATTACAACTGTTTTGGTGGCACTGCTTGCTATTTATGTTATTGTGGGCATTTTTCATATGGATATCGAAAACCAGAGGCCATTTACGCCTTTTGGGATGTCAGGCGTATTTAATGCGATGGGATTTTTGTATATGACATATATAGGATATGGGTTGATTACAACAGCAAGTGAAGAGGTTATTGAACCTGAAAAGACGATTCCCAAAGCGATTCTGATTTCTATTGCGGCTGTTATCCTGATCAAGACCTCTGTATTTTTTATCGGAAGCGGAATTCTGCCATGGGAACAGCTGGTGCCTTCTGTTACCAGCACGCCAATGATTGACACCGCAGTGCAGATAGGCGGTGCTGTCGGCGGATATCTATTTGCCTTTGCAGGAATTTTGGCAACGCTTTCCTCGATTAATACTGCGGTGATGGCCTCATCGCGGACTTCTTTTGCAATGGCAAGAGATCAGAGGCTTCCGGGCTTGTTCAAGACCATCAACCGTACAACAAAGACGCCTGTTTTTTCGATTGTTGCGACATCAGTGATTGTAATAATTGCGGTTTCAATCAGAGACTTAGAGCATATTTCCACAGTTACAAGTATTTTTTCTTTGACAGGGTATAGTCTTGTCAATGTTGCACTAATTATTTTTCGTCAGAAAAAGCCAGAATTGCAGCGAAAGTTCAGGGTCCCATTTTATCCGGTCACACCGGTATTAGGAATTGGGGTCAATCTGTTTTTAATCTATCAGTTGGCGATATCTGATTTTGTAGCGCTTGCAATTGCAGTATCTGTCATTGCAGCAGGGGTACTATATTATTATCTGATAATGCCAAAATTAAAATACGCTGCAAAAGGCATTTCGATTGTGGATATTCCTGAGATTAAAGAGCACAAAAAGGAAGAACGAGCAAATGAAATTATTATTCCAGTATCCAATCCCAATACGGCAGACGGATTACTTCATTTTGGAATGAAACTGGCAGCTATGGAAAACAATACAACAGTTGTTCCGGTGAAAGTGAATGTTTTTCCAGATAATTTGCTGACCATTTCTGATTATGATGTGATGATGCAGACAATGGGAACCCAAGATGAGGTTATTAGAAAGCTGAAAAAATATGATAAGATTCCATATGTTCGGCCAGTTCTCATCAATTCAAGAGATGCATTTCATGCAATTATGTCAGTCGTTAAGAGAGAGAACAATCCACTGGTGATTATGGGATGGCATGGCTCAGGCCTTGCCAAATATATGCACGGGAATATTACATACAAAATGCTGCAGGAGGCGCCAGCAGATGTTGGTATTCTGAAAGTGAATCAGAAAAAAGAATTTAAGAAGATTTTGTTTCCTTATGGCGGCGGGCGTTATTCCAAAATGACCGCAAAGGTAGTCAACCGGATCGCAAAAGCGTATGACGCCCATATCACATTGTTGAATGTGGTAGACAGAGAGGAAGATATCCAGGAAACAGAAGAATTTTTGAGAAGCTCTGCTGCAAAATTTGATCAGCCGGCAAAGATAATGGTATGCAGCGGCGCTTTGGTAGAGAAAGTAGTTGAGGTTTCCAAGAAATATGATTTGATTGTGATGGGAGCCTCCTTAGATTGGGGAATACAGGAAATGATTACCGGCAAAAGAACAGACCGGATTATGGAACAGGCGGGCTGTTCGGTGTTGATAATTAAAAGCTATGATCTATTTCTACAGCGCTCAAAAGTGCGTGGAGTACTCCACAGAACAAGAAGAGCCATACATCAGTAAGGAAAGGGTGTCCAATGGTAGTTGGTGGTGTTTATGTTGGGAAATATTCATTCAGAACTCCTGTGCGGCAATCCGGAAAGTGAAAATATGATCCATTTCGAACATCATGATCATGGAACATTTGTGGCTGTTTGTGACGCGGACGATGAGGGGATAAAACAGCGCTGCAAGAATCTTATCAAAAGGACAGGGAAGACAAACAACCACTTTTGCTGGAACAAGTAACAATTGGAAAAATTGAGCGAAACAGTGGAGAAATCAAACAGAAAATTTACAGACACAAGGTAGTCCAACCAGAGAATGGTTTCCTTTTTTTGCAAATGACCCCAATATCTGCAATGCGGTATTTGGAATTGACAGCGTTCAGGTTTTGACAGAAGAAAACGTTTGTACGATTGCATGCTTTGGAGATTCTATCACACATATGTCCTTTTATTTTGACCCGCTTCAAGCATATTTATATGAAAAATATCCTGGAAAAATAACGCTGTTCAATTGTGGGATAGGCGGAAATCGTATTTTGTATGATGACTGTTATGTTGAGGAAATCCCCGGACACGGGAAATGTTTCGGCAGAGCGGGAATCAAGCGCTTTGCAGAGGATGTTTATAAAGATACAGATCCAGACATTATATTTATTATGGAAGGGATCAATGACTGCACACATGGATTGGCGTTTCATGCAGAAAATGAAGTACCCTCTGCGGCAGCGCTACTTGAGGGGATTTGTTCGATTATCAAAACAGCGCATCAAAAAGGCAGCAAAATATATATTAGTACGGTTATGCCATTTGGGTGTTATCAGGAACCATTTCGCAATCAGGCGGAACAGATCCGCGAGGAATTTAATACACTGCTTCGTCAAAACAAAGATTTGGCAGACGGATTCATTGACTTAGATGAGATTGTCAGGAAACCAGAGGACAAGCACTTTATGAAAGATGGACTTCATCTAGGAGATGGTGTACATCCAAACAAAGAAGGCGGAAAACAGATTGCGTCCGCCCTTCTAAACAAGTTCTTTTTGCAGTAGAATGCTTATTGCTCAAATACAGCATGTTTTATCAGCCATTTCGCTACGCCGTCATTTTCGTTGCTGTCTATGACGGCAGTAGCTTTCTCTTTCAATTCTTCGATGGCATTTGCCATAGCATAACTTTCATCAGCGATTTCAAACATAGGGGTATCATTTGCGCCATCTCCAAAAACAACCACTTTTTCACAGTGGAGAAGTTCTTTCAACTGCAATACAGCATGGGCTTTTGATGCGGTATGCGGCATGACATCAAGCCAAGGCTCTTTAGAATAGATATCATACTAAAAAATACAATTATAGGTTTCCTTCAGAGCAGCATATACCGCTTTGAGTTTTTGTTCCTCACCAATACAGGTGAAAGCAAACACATCGCCCTGCAGGATTTTGGCGGTATCGTTTAAGGGAGTGTCGCGTCCGTCATTGCTGCGTGATTCAACAAATGCTACAAGCGCTGGGGTGATAGCATCCCGCTCATAACAAAACTTTTCCTGATTTTTGATGATTGTGTAAACAAGCGGGGCAATCTCATATTTTGTGAGAATATCATAAATAGCCTTGTTTTTTCTCTCATTCAATGCCATAATATAACGGATAGCATTTAGAAGATGCGAGAAGATTGTCCAGAAACGAGGAATGAAAATGTCATATACTGCACTTTACAGAAAATTCCGTCCTGATATCTTTGGGGATGTAAAAGGACAGGATCATATCGTTACAACGCTTAGAAATCAGATAAAAGCAGACCGAATAGGACATGCATATCTGTTTACAGGGACAAGAGGAACAGGCAAAACGACAATTGCCAAATTATTTGCAAAAGCAGTAAACTGCGAAAATCCAGTAGATGGAAGCCCCTGCGGATGCTGCAGAAGCTGCCAGACGATAGCAGCAGGTGCGAGTGTCAATGTGATAGAAATGGACGCTGCCTCCAATAACAGTGTGGATGATATCCGTGAGATTGTTGATGAGGTGTCATACTCGCCGGTTGAAGGCAAGTATAAGGTTTATATCATTGATGAAGTGCATATGCTTTCAACATCTGCGTTCAATGCACTTTTAAAAACATTAGAGGAGCCGCCGTCATATGTAATATTTATTTTAGCGACAACAGAAGTGCACAAAATACCAATCACAATTCTTTCGCGCTGCCAGCGATATGATTTTCGGCGAATTACAATAGAGACAATTTCCAATCGATTGCGAGAACTGATGGACAAGGAATCCGTTTTGGCAGAAGAACGGGCACTGAAATATATTGCAAAAACAGCAGATGGTTCTATGCGAGATGCGCTAAGCCTTTTGGATCAGTGTATTGCGTTTCATTTTGGAGAAGAGCTTACCTATGACAAAGTTTTAAATGTGCTAGGGGCAGTAGATACAGAAGTGTTTGCGCGGCTTTTGGATTTGATGGAGGCACGAGATGTTTCGGGATGTATTTCGCTGCTTGAAGAAGTTGTCATGCAAGGTCGGGAATTAACACAGTTTGTTTCAGATATCACCTGGTATCTTAGAAATTTGCTGCTTGCAAAAACTTCTGAAGGCAATATTGAAGATGTCATTGATGTTTCCAGTGATAATCTTGCGCGTCTAAAAGCGTCAGCAGAGCCGATGGAGACAGAGGAAATAATGCGTTACATCCGTATTTTCTCAGAGCTTTCAGGACAGATAAAATATGCAACACAAAAGCGTATTCTTATCGAAATGACGCTTATAAAAATTTGCAGACCCGCAATGGAAACTTCCAATGATGCAGTTGTAGCACGCATAAAGGACTTAGAACAAAAAATAGAAAAAGGAATTGTGCAGGCAGCTCCTGCAATTGTTCCGGTTCCTGAGGCAACTCCAACCGTGCCAAAAGTAGAAATTCCCAAAGCAATTCCAGAGGATATCAGGAAGATCGTGTCCAATTGGGCAGGAATTGTGTCAGGGACAGGGCAGCCATTGAGAACACATCTCAAAAACGCCCGGTTAAGTTTAGGCGGCGACAATCAGCTTATCGTTGTTGTTGAGGATGGGGTGGCATCTGATTGTTTAAAGAGTGAAGCACACCACAAATATGTTGAGGAACTGATATCAAATTTCTTGCAAAAAGAGGCTTGCGTACAGATACAAAGCATTGCAAAAGGAAGTCCGTTTGAGGAAAATTATATTGACCTTGCGAAAGTTATTAACATGGATGTAGAAATAGAAGAATAAAAATAGTTTAGGAATAATGTACTTCTGGAGTCTTTTTGTGTGATATTGCGAGAAGATTCCGAACGTACATAATATAAAAAGGAGAATAGCAATGGCAAAAAGAGGAGGATTTCCAGGAGGAATGCCTGGAAACATGAGCAATTTGATGAAGCAGGCACAGCGTATGCAGCGCCAGATGGAGGAAAGCCAAAAAGAGCTTGAAACCAAAGAATTCAGTGCAAAAGCAGGCGGAGGCGCCGTAGAGGTTGTTGTGAGCGGCAAAAAGGAAATTACTAAGGTGGTACTTTCAGAGGAGGCAGTCGATCCAGAGGATATTGAGACCCTTCAGGATTTGATAATGGCGGCTGCCAATGAAGCGCTTCGCCAAGTAGAAGAAGCAAACAGTGAACTGATGGGTAAAATGGCAGGCGGCTTAGGCGGACTTGGTGGAGGATTGCCTTTCTAATGGAACTATACAGCGGATATATTAACAAATTAATTGAGCAGTTTTCAAAGCTTCCCGGAGTGGGAAGCAAATCTGCCCAAAGGCTGGCGCTTCATGTTATCAATATGCCCTCAGAACATGTGGAACGTTTTGCACAGATTATGGTTGAAGCCAGAAAAAATATACATTACTGCAATACATGCTATACCCTTACAGACAAAGAAACCTGTCCGATTTGCGCCAATCCCAAACGCGATCACAAAATGATTATGGTGGTAGAAAACATCAGGGATTTAGCCGCATACGAAAAAACAGGCAAATATGATGGGGTATATCATGTCCTTCATGGAGCAATTTCCCCTATGATGGGAATAGGTCCCAATGATATCCGGCTCAAAGAGCTTGTGAAACGCCTTGAGGAGGAGATCACAGAGGTTATTATAGCAACCAACTCAAGCCTTGAAGGAGAAACCACAGCAATGTATATATCAAAGCTGATAAAACCTACCGGGGTAAAAGTGACGCGGATTGCAAGCGGTGTTCCAGTTGGCGGTGACTTAGAATGTATTGACGAAATGACATTACTGCGGGCGCTGGAGGGCAGAACGGAACTATAGTACATATATAATATAGAAACTCCGAGAGTACATCAAAAAGAAAAGAGGGAAATAAAATGGCAATTACGACAAGTGGTTTTGGAAAAACAGCCGATGGAACAGAACTTTATCTATATACCATCAAAAACAGCAATGGATTTACCGCAGCAGTAACAAATTTTGGCGCAATACTTGTAAACCTTTTGGTGCCAGACAAAGCTGGAAACACAGCAGATGTTGTATTAGGGTATGATACAGCGGAGGGCTATTTTAAAAATGGCTGTTTTTTCGGTGCAATCATAGGGCCAAACGCGAATCGTATAGACAATGCCAAATTTACAATTGACAATGTTAACTATCAGCTTGCTGCAAATGATAAGACCAATAACCTTCATAGTGATGCTGACAAAGGGTATCACAAACAGGTTTGGGCTGCACAGACAAAGGAGAATAGTGTTGTCTTTACACTAGAGGACCCAGATGGTTCCATGGGATTTCCAGGAAATAAAAAAGTTCAGGTGACATATACAGTTACACAAGACAATCAACTAAAGATTGAATATGATGTGACAAGTGATAAAAATACGCTGATAAATATGACAAACCATACTTATTTTAATCTGTCAGGACACAATTCAGGAACAATTGAAGCGCATAAAATTTGTATCAAAGCTTCTCATTATACGCCAGTCTATGAGCGCCTCATTCCCACAGGAGAGTTGACGCCCGTAGCCGAAACACCATTTGACTTTAGAACATTAAAAACAATTGGAGATGAGATTGATGCCGCAGATACGCAGCTGCAGTATGGACAAGGGTATGACCACAATTATGCCATAGATGATTATGATGGAACCCTTCAAAAAGTAGCATCGCTGGAGGACCCAAACTCCGGCAGAAAGATGGATGTGTATACCGATCAGCCAGGAATTCAGTTCTATGCTGGCAATTGTATCACGCCGCAGACAGGCAAAGGCGGAGCGTCATACCAAAAAAGAAGCGGACTCTGCCTTGAAACGCAGTGTTTCCCAGATGCAATCAATCAGCCCCAATTTCAGGACGTTGTATATGGTCCCCAAAGACCTTATAAGACAACCACGATCTATCAATTTTATTCTTAAGTTCAAAAGAAAAATGAATAGTGATATAGCAAATAAAGAGTCAAAAACGGCTCTTTATTTTTTGTGCACACGGACGCAGAAAGGAAATGTACAGCGAAAGCTGTCCGCGTTTGGCGCATGAGCAGGGGAAAGAATCGTTGTTGATCGGCTAAAAATAATTTTTATCAAGTGCCCCATTTCGACATAATCCTCAGTATCTGCGTGCTATGATAAGTTGTGAATCAGCATTGAAGTTATCTATTAACGAAAACCAAAGGATAACTTTGCTGCATCGCATAAAATACGATACAGGTATGAAACTGTTAAAAAATGACTTATGACAGTTTCAAAACAGGAAAAAGCCAACAATACATGAAAGGAAATGTCAAAATGGACAAGCAAACAAACTTTTCCCCTAATAGCAGGAATCTGATACCAGTTAACACACGTACCATTGGAGCGCCAGAAGGAATCTACATATTATACCTTGAGGATTATGTGCATACATTTATCAGAAAAGTGCTATCCAATCTCGATTCTCAAAAGATTGTGAAAGGAACAGATACCAGCTACCAAATTGAAACAAGCATACAGCCCTCGGTTGCGCTGTATGGCAGAGCAATTGAAGAAAATGCAAGGTATCGCCTTGTGATTTCAGGCGCAGCAGCTTTGGACAGCGGCAATAAAATTCAGCAGCTCAATGATACCTATTTTCCATCTTGTACCTATATTGGTACAGCGTATGTAAGCTGGAATAAAGACGCCAGACTACGTTTTGAGTTATTGTTAACCAATACAAAAGTGATATTAGATGATTTTTATATTTATTATGATCAAAATGAAGAAATGCAAAATTACTTGATAGAATGGAATGCTGATAAGGATAATAGCAGTGAAAAAATTATTTTATCGCCGGCGGAACAGGGACCGCGTATCAGAAATAATATAGATGATGCCGCCAAACTCGGAAGGATTGCGCAAGCTTACAACCGCGAGGAGGCAAAAGTGAGCTTTATGTGGAATGTTATGAATGTTTTGTGTCTTGGATTTGTTGTCTGTGTAATGGCATATGGCATTGTTGCGATCAACAATTATCACAAAATGAAAAATATGCAGGCAAATATTGATTACTGCATGGCATTTGTGACAGAAAATACATCTTTTCAGCTTCCAGGCAAAGAGAGTGTCCAGACCATGCAGCAAAGTACAAATAATAATGAATTAGAAACACAAAAAGCTGCTATACAGCAGAATGTGCAGGACCTTAGTGAAAATTCGCAGCTGCAAGAGACTTTTGCGGTTGAAGAAGGGACAAGCCAGCAGGTTTCCACAGAAGCAGAAACGACGATACAAACACAGGCAGAATCAGCACAAAATGAAACACAGCTACCTGTATCACAAACACAAGAGAATGGACAACCTGTACAAGCACAGCCAAAACAGTATTATATTGTACAAAGAGGCGACACCCTTAGAACCATTTGTTATGATATTTATGGAGATTATTCCCGCGTTGAAGAAATCTGTATTTTAAATCAAATAGAAGACCCCAATAATATTCTTTATGGACAAAGGCTTTTACTTCCATGAAAAAAATGGTATACTAGTGAATACTAGACAAATGGGGGATACCAATGGCAGAGATAAGAGATTTTAACAGAAACCAATACCTGTTAAAAGGCGGAAAAAGCAAATCTGACAAAAAGACAGAAAACGCTCAAGACAAAAAAACGATGGACAATAAACTTGCACGCCATAGACAAATGAAGCTCTATGCAATGCTTATTGTTGTGGCAATAGCCGTTGTAACAACAATTGTAACCTATGTCCGCTGGAAAAACATGGTCTATACAGGTTATGAAATCATTCAGCAAAATGAGTGGGTCAGGGCTTCCGGTTCACAAAGTATGAATCTTGGAGGAACACTTTTTACATATAGTAATGATGGTATGAGCTGTACAGATATCAAAGGAAAAATTATATGGAACCAAACTTATGAAATGCAGAATCCCATCATAAGAACATGTAGTAAAACAGTGGCTGTCGGAGATTATAATGGAAGAAGCATCTATGTAGCAAACACGCAGGAGATATTGGGAAAAATAGACACGACAATGCCAATCAGAGATTTCTGCGTGTCTTCCAATGGAATTGTGGCGGTTGTTCTAGATGATTCGAATGTGACAGCCATATATCTTTATAGAACAACAGGAGAAAAACCAGCATATTTCAAAACAACAATGAGTCAGTCAGGATATCCGATAGCGCTGGATATCTCAAGTAGTGGAAGCCAAGTAGCAGTTTCTTATCTTAAGGCGGAGGATGGGAAAATCTCATCAAACATAGGATTTTATAATTTTTCATCTGTAGGGCAAAACTATACAGATAACCTTGTAGGAGGGTATGGATATGCTGAGGCGGTGGTGCCGCTGGTGCGATTTATGGCAAATGATACGATCTTTGCGGTGGCAGATAACCGCATTGCTTTTTACAAAGGAAAGCAAAAACCCGAAAGCCTATGGGAAAAAATGATAACAGAAGAGATTCAGAGCGTATTTTATGACGAGAATCATGTAGGGCTTGTGTTTTACAACACCGCAGCAGATTCAACGTATCGCATTGAGGTTTATGATACCAATGCCAAGAAAGTGAATGAGATTACCTTTGATTTGGAATATCAAGAAATTTTATTTGACACATCAGGGATTATCATTTATAACGATAGTGAATGTCTGATATACGATTGGGGCGGCAGACTGAAATTTCATGAAAAATTTAAGGACAGGGTGAATTGCTTTATTCCAGGAGGAAGCATTTCAAGGCATACACTTGTTACAGACAACGCGATACAATCAATAGAACTTCAATAGGAATTGCTTAGAGTACACATTTAAGAACATCGGAGGTAAGAACTGCTTGGATATCAATATACTTTTTATGATAGTTACAATAATATTGGCAATAGGAGCAATATGGGGCTGGAAAAGAGGACTTTTAGAGAGTGTGATACGTATTATTTCCGGAATATTGGGAATAATTGTTATTGCAGTCATAGCAAAAGGGATAGGAAGTTTTATGCAAGGCAAATATACAGGCGTGTTCATGGCGTTGGCGCTGCTTGTCGCAATTAGTATTATTCATAAAACCCTTCGATTCCTTTTTGGGACATTTAGACTTGTAAAAACAGTGCCCGCTGGAAAATTTGCAGACAAGCTGGCAGGAGCGATATTGGGAATCGCGGAAGCAATACTGATTATCTGGTTTGGATTTTTGATGATAGGCAGTTTTAATTTTTTCGATTTAAAAGATTGGATGCTCGAACAAGTAGATAAGAGCCA
This sequence comes from uncultured Lachnospiraceae bacterium, assembly GCA_910586585.1. Classification (GTDB taxonomy): domain Bacteria; phylum Bacillota; class Clostridia; order Lachnospirales; family Lachnospiraceae; genus COE1. Next base: position 401 of record CAJUKA010000056.1, on the reverse strand, counting down.
GTTCCTTTCAATCCTATATTATTCAAATTATTTAATAAAATTATTAAGTCAAATACTATAAAAAAATTGAGCGCCAGCGCGCTCAATCTGCAAAAAGCTGCGCTTTTTGTTTCAATGGGTTCTGTATTCGCACTTTCCTATAAGATAAAAAATTGAGCGCCAGCGCGCTTCTAAATGCGCTCTTAATATCGTAATGAAAGCGGCTGTAGCAGAGATTTTATATAAAAATAAAAAAATGGAAAAAAGTAGTTGACAACTATATTTTGATGTGATACTATAAAACACGTCGCTAAGACAGGCGGCAAAAAAGCAAAAGCAAAGACCTGCTGACAATGAAAAAAAGATAAAAAAAGTAGTTGACAAGCGAGAGCGGCTGTGGTAATATAAACAGGCTGCTGAAC
>CAJUKA010000055.1 GCA_910586585.1 uncultured Lachnospiraceae bacterium | reverse complement strand
CAGAGCAGCTGATTTGTAATCAGCAGGTTATCGGTTCGAGTCCGATCATCGGCTTTATGGGTGGATTCCCGAGTGGCCAAAGGGGACAGACTGTAAATCTGCTGCTTTATGCTTCGGTGGTTCGAATCCACCTCCACCCATCTAATCTTATATCGCGGGGTGGAGCAGTCTGGAAGCTCGTCGGGCTCATAACCCGAAGGTCACAGGTTCAAATCCTGTCCCCGCTATTTCTGCCCAGATAGCTCAGTCGGTAGAGCAGAGGACTGAAAATCCTCGTGTCACTGGTTCGATTCCGGTTCTGGGCATTTGAGCGTATTTTAATAATATTTTATAGACGCACGGTTGTATATCGTGTTTTTTATTTTATAGGAAATTGCGAATACAGAATCCAAATTGAGCGCCAGTGCGCTCAATTTTTTTAATAGAAAATATCATGAAGTTTTTTCAGAGTGTTGCCGTTGACCAACGCTTTTTTTGATTAATAAAAAAATGTGGCAGTGTGAACAATTTACATAGAAGGATTGCTTTTTATTTTGTTAAGTTATAGTAACAAAAAAATAATAAATGAACTTTTTAAAAAGCAAGATATATGATAAAATGTAAAAGTATGAAACCATAAAAATTGGTTAAATATAAATTTTGTATGTAAATATAGGATGTATGTTCAGAGTTTTTTGTGTCGAAGATTCCAAGAAGATTTTCTGCGCATTTATGGGAGAAAAATAATGTATGAGTATGAATTAAGAAAGTTTGCAAATGATATTCTTGAGTCAGATAATTTCAGGAGTACTAGAGCATATGTGCAGCATGGAAGTATGTCTGTGCAGGAACATTGTATTAACGTTGCAAAAGCGAGTTTGTATATTAGAGATAGACTTAAGATAAAATGTAATACAAAGGACTTAGTGAGAGGTGCGTTGCTGCACGATTATTTTTTGTATGATTGGCATAAGAGCGATAGGATTAATCCACATAGGCTGCATGGTTTTTATCATCCATCAACAGCGTTGCAGAATGCAAAAAAAGAGTACCATTTAACAGCAAGGCAGACAGATATTATCATTAAACATATGTGGCCGCTTACAGTCGTACCACCTATGTGCAGGGAAGCATGGATAGTAACTTCCGCGGATAAATATTGTTCCCTGCTTGAGACACTTTGTATACAAAAGGGGAGAATTCACGATAAAAGATTAAAAAGAAGACAGAAAGGAGCATTGTATGAGAAAAACAAAAATTATCTGCACAATTGGACCAGTATCCCAGAGTGAGGAAAAATTAAAGGAATTGCTTCTTGCAGGAATGAATGTAGCAAGATTTAATTTTTCGCATGGAGATCATGCAGAACATGAACTCAAACTTGGAAGAGCACGCAAAGCGGCGCAGGAGCTTGGAATGCCGCTTGCAACAATGCAGGATACCAAAGGACCAGAAATAAGGCTGAGAGATTTTGAAGGCGGGAAGGCATTTCTTGAGCCAGGTGCTACGTTTAGGCTTACAACAGAAGAGATTATGGGAACAGCAAAGAGGGCATCGATTACCTACAAAAATCTGAAAAATGATGTAGAAGTAGGGAAAAGTATTCTAATTGACGATGGCTTGATAGAATTAACGATTAAAGCAATAGAAGATACAGACATTGTCTGCGAAGTAGTAAATGGAGGCTATGTTTCAAATCACAAGGGAATTAATGTTCCGGGCGCAATTCTTTCTATGCCATATATCAGTGATGTTGACAGAGATGATATTATTTTTGGCACAAAAATGGGATATGATTATATTGCTGCATCGTTTGTAAGGTGTGCGGATGATGTCTTGGCTGTGAGAAAAATTATCCAGGACCATAATGGAAAAATGAAGATTATATCCAAAATTGAAAATATGCAGGGAATTGATAATTTGGATGAAATTTTGGAAGTTTCCGATGGAATTATGGTAGCAAGAGGTGATATGGGAGTTGAAATTCCGATGGAGGAAGTTCCCGTACTGCAAAAGAAGATGATTGGTAAGGCTCTTAAGCTTGGCAAAATCGTTATTACAGCGACACAGATGCTTGATTCAATGATTTCAAATCCAAGACCTACAAGAGCAGAGACAACAGATGTGGCAAATGCGATTTATGACGGAACAACTGCCATAATGCTGAGTGGAGAGAGTGCCGCAGGTGCATATCCAATCGAGGCAGTCAAAACAATGAGCAGAATTGCAGAGCGTGCAGAACAGGATATCCGTTATGATGCAAGGCTTAGAGAGAGAGGACATAATTGGGTAAACAATGAGGATGTAACAACTGCAATATGCCATGCATGTTGTACAACTGCGATGGATTTAAAAGCCAAAGCAATTATTACTGTTACAATGTCTGGATTTACAGCAAGTATGATTTCAAAATACCAGCCAGGCTGTCCAGTGATAGGATGTGTGGTGAATGAGTCCGTATATCGCCAGCTTTCTCTGTTGTTTGGAGTTATGCCATTGCTGATTCAAAAGGAAGATGATACCGAAAAGTTATTTAGTGCGGCTGTAAAGGCAAGTATTGATGCAGGAATTATTGCACCTGGAGATAAGGTTGTAATTACTGCTGGAGTGCCTCTTGGAATTGCAGGAACCACCAATATGATACGTGTGGTAGAGGTATAGAGAAAACGAATGGGAAGAATTTTTTGCATCATTGGTAAAAGTTCATCAGGAAAAGACACGCTATATAAAAGATTGCTCAAGAACAAGTCGCTTCAGCTTAAAAGAATTGTTCCATATACGACGCGCCCGATACGTGCGGGAGAGCAGGAGGGCGTGGAGTATTATTTTACCACTGTTGAGGCGCTGCAAGAGCTAAAAACAGAAAACAAAATAATAGAATGCCGTTCATATGACACGGTTTATGGCATGTGGCATTATTTTATGGCAAAAGATTCTCAGATAACTTTAGAAAAATATGATTATTTGGTGATAGGAACGCTGGAATCTTATATCAATATAAGGGATTACTTTGGGGAATCCAAAGTAGTTCCTATTTATATTGATTTGGAGGATGGTGAGCGGTTGATGCGTGCGCTCAAGCGTGAAAAAAAACAGGTATTGCCCAAATATGAAGAACTTTGCAGGCGATTTATTGCAGATACAAAGGATTTTTCAAAAGAAAACCTTGACAAAGCGGGCATAACAAGGTATTTTGATAATCATAATTTAAAAGACTGTCTGAATGAAATATCGGATTATATTATTGCACAAAGTCACAGTAAGATGGAGATATACAATGAAACAAACGGATTTTGATTTTAAAAGAATAGCACAGGGATATAAGGAGCGACCGTTTTTGCACAAACAGGTGATAGAGCAGTTTCAAAATGATATTGCCAAGCAGATATTTTCCCATGGATTAGATATTGGGTGCGGCGCTGGTTTATCCGCAAAGGCACTCCGTCAGATTTGCAATCATGTCACAGGCGCTGATATTTCTTCGGAAATGATTGAGGTCGCCAAAGAGGTATGTGAGTATGCACAGGGATATGAGTTTATTGTTAGTAGTGCAGAAAAGATACCAGCAATCAAAGAAGGATATGATATTGCAACAGCCGCTGGTGTCATTCAGTGGGTAGAACAAGAACCATTTTTACAAAACTTAAAAAATATAGTAAATCCGGGCGGTTATGTTGTGATTTATGATTTTTGTATCTCAGATCAAATGAAAGCGAATGAAGCGTATACATCTTGGTGGCATGATGCCTATTTAAAAGCATTTCCCAAACCATTTCGAAATGAGGAAATTTGGACAGATAAAGATGTAAGAAAATATGGATTTTCTATACTAAAGCAAGTACAGTATGAAATGGAATATGAATTTGATAGGAATGCATTTATCAAATTTATGATGATTCAGTCTAATGTGAATGCAAAAATTGAGGGAGAAGGAAGAGGAGAAAAACAAGTAAGAGAATGGTTTGAAACAACGCTTACCCCGATTTTTGGCAATGAAAAGAAAATTCTAATCTTTAAGGGATATAGCTGGTATCTGCAAAATATGGCGGATAGATAATGCTGTTTTAGAGGGGGATATCAATGGATTTTAAGGTAAATGAGATACAGCAGCCAGTACCAGTGCAGCAGACGCAGTCTGTGCAGCAGACAGATGATTCTTTTCGGTTTATGCTGGCAAGCAACATTGAAGAAGCAGGACTTGCAGAGCGACTCAATCTATTAATGGAAGAAATCGTGATGCAGGGAGATAAGATTGTCAAGCGCATGGATGTGCGTGACATGAAGCGATATCGCACACTCATCAAGGAATTCATGAATGAGATTGTCAATCGTTCACATAAATTTTCCCGTGAAAATTTTTTGGACAGACGCGGTCGACACAGAGTTTATGGAATTATTCGGCTTGTAGATGAAAAGCTTGATGAATTAGCACAGGAGCTTGTCAGTGAGGAATGCGATAAGATTTCTATTCTTGCCAAGGTGGATGAGATTCGCGGACTTTTGCTTGATATTTTTGCGTAGATCAGAAAGGACATAGGCAGATAATATAATGGATAGCACGACATGGAATGATATTGTGGGGCAGGACATGCTCATAGAGAATCTGCAAAGCGCCATTAAATATAATAAAATATCACACGCCTATCTGATAGAGGGAGAAAGATTATCAGGAAAGCGCATGATTGCAGATATTTTTGCGCGAGCGCTGCAATGCGAATGTGATAGAGAGGATACCCAACAGCAGACATCACTTTTTTCACTGGGAATGTTTGAGGATAACGAACAAACAGATAAAGCAGATACTGGCGAACAAATAAAACCATGCAATCAATGCAGATCTTGCAGACAAGCACAAAACGGCAATCATCCCGATATTATTTATGTGGAACACGAAAAACCCAATGTGATTTCGGTTGATAATATTCGACGGGTAAATGAGGATATTGTGCTGAAACCCTATAGTGGACCATATAAAATTTATATTATTGATGAGGCGGAAAAAATGAATATGCAGGCGCAGAATGCGCTTTTAAAGACACTTGAAGAACCGCCGGAATATGCGATAATTTTGCTTTTAACAACGCGGACAGAGGCGATGCTGCAGACAATTCTTAGCAGATGTATGGTCTTAAACATAAAGCCTGTTGCAGAAGATGCAATAAAAAATTATCTGATGCAAAGCATTCAAGTACCAGATTATCGTGCGGCTGTCTGTGCCTCTTTTGCCAGGGGAAATGTAGGGCGTGCGATAGAGCTTGCTTCGAATGAGGCGTTTGACAGGCTGAAATCTTTGGTAATTAGTGCCATGAAGAATATAGCAGATATGGAGATTCACCAGATGTCTGCCGAAATAAAAAAAATTACCGAGGAAAAATTTGACAAGGATGACTATTTGGATTTGTGTTTCATCTGGTTTCGAGATGTGTTATTATATAAGGCATGTGGGCTTTATGGTGATACCAACCGCATTATCTTTAAAGAGGAGAGGCATGATTTGGAAGATGCAGCAAGAAGATGCAGCTATGAAGGTATCGAAAAGGTGATACATTCCATAAGCAGGGCAAGAAGCAGGATTGCAGCAAATGTGAATTTTGACCTTACAATGGAACTGATGTTTCTTGACATTAAGGCAGTATTTTGATAAAAGTGAGGTATATAGATATGGTAAAAGTGATAGGGGTACGATTTCGGACAGCAGGAAAGATTTATTTTTTTGACCCAGTGGATTTTGATATTAAGCGTGGGGAGCATGTAATTGTGGAAACTGCGCGCGGTATTGAATATGGAACCGTTGTAGGAGACCCCAAAGAAATTGAAGAAGAGAAGGTGATACAGCCATTAAAGCCTGTACTTCGTGTGGCGTCAAGCCGCGATATGGAGCAAGAGGCTGCAAACAAAGAAAAGGAAAAAGAAGCATTTAAAATTTGTTTGGAAAAGATTAAAAAACATAATCTTGAGATGAAATTGATTGATGCGGAATATACATTTGATAATAATAAGGTACTTTTTTATTTTACGGCTGATGGGCGGATTGATTTTCGTGAGCTGGTAAAGGATTTGGCGTCTGTTTTCAAGACAAGAATTGAACTGCGGCAGATTGGTGTGCGTGATGAGACAAAAATATTGGGCGGAATCGGTATTTGCGGCAGACCGCTTTGCTGTCATTCGCATTTATCAGAGTTTGTACCAGTTTCTATAAAGATGGCAAAAGAACAAAGTTTATCATTGAATCCGACAAAGATATCGGGCGTATGCGGACGCTTGATGTGTTGTTTAAAGCATGAGGAAGAGACGTATGAGTATTTAAATAAAAAGCTTCCCAATGTAGGAGATTTCGTTACAGCCGATGATGGACTGAAGGGTGAGGTACATAGTGTCAATGTGCTTCGGCAGTTGGTAAAGGTGATTGTGGAAGTTGACGATGAAAAAGAAATCCATGAATACAAAGTGGAGCAGCTTAAATTCAAACGACGTCACAAGAGAGATAAAAATGATACAATGAGTGATGAGGAGCTTCGGGAACTAAAAGAATTGGAAAAGCTTGAAAAACAGGAGAAACAAGACTCAAAATCAAAGCTTGAGGACAATTAGCATGGCGGTTGAACTAAAGGAAAATGAGCGGATTGATGATTTGCAAAGGAATGGTTATAAGATTATTCAAAATCCCAAAAAATTCTGTTTTGGGATGGATGCAGTATTACTCAGTGGATTTGTAAAAGTAAAACCCGGATCGCATGTGCTGGATTTGGGGACTGGAACAGGCATCATTCCGATTCTTTTGGAGGCTAAGACGCAGGCGGATCATATCAGTGCGCTTGAGATACAAGAGGAAAGCGCAGATATGGCAAGGCGCAGCGTAGCGCTTAACAATCTTGAACACAAGATTGCGATAATAACAGGTGATATTAAAGAAGCAGATAAGATCTTTGATGCTGCTTCTTTTGATATGATAACATGTAATCCGCCATATATGATTGGGCAGCATGGACTGACAAATCCAGATGCGCCAAAAGCAATTGCACGCCATGAGATTTTGTGTACACTAGAAGATGTCGTTCGAAGTGCAGCGAAGCTTTTGAAGACTGGAGGCAGCTTTTGCATGGTTCATAGACCATTTCGGCTTGTAGAAATTATTACAGTAATGACAAAATATCGTCTGGAACCAAAGCGGATGCAATTGGTATATCCATATGTCGATCACGAACCGAATATGGTGCTGATTGAGGGATGCAGAGGCGGAAAGTCACGCATAAAGGTCGAAAAGCCGCTGATTGTTTTTCAAAAGCCCAATGTTTACACCGATGAAATGAATGATGTATATGGATATTGAATACAGAACTAAGCGCATGTAACAAGTGGGCATTTTTATGTAAGATAGTGCTTGGTAGAAGAGAAGCGAAGAGGTATCAGATGACAGGAACGTTATATTTGTGTGCGACACCAATAGGAAATTTGAAAGATATGACGCCGCGCGTGGTGGAGACAATGCAGATGGTTGACTTGATAGCGGCAGAAGATACCAGAAACAGCATTAAGCTGCTGAATCATTTTGAAATTCATACCCCGATGACAAGTTATCATGAATATAATAAGGTTGAAAAGGCATTCTATTTAATTGAACAGATGCATCAGGGCAAAAATGTGGCACTGATAACAGACGCGGGAACACCTGCGATATCCGATCCTGGTGAGGTATTGGTGCGAATGTGTCAGGAATCTGGAATTGCCGTGACATCGCTTCCAGGTGCGGCAGCATGTATTACGGCATTGACGTTATCAGGACTTAGTACCAGAAGATTTTGCTTTGAAGGTTTTTTGCCAGCGGATAAAAAAGAGCGTAAATCCATTTTGGAGGATCTCAAAAAAGAATCCAGAACGATTCTTTTGTACGAGGCACCGCATCACTTGGCAAAAACGATAGGGGAGCTGTGCGAAACGCTTGGAAATCGCAAGGTGACGCTTTGCAGGGAACTGACAAAAAAGTTTGAGGAAATCAGACCAATGACACTATATGATGCACGAAGCTTCTATGAGCATGAGGAGCCGAGAGGAGAATATGTGCTTGTGGTGGAGGGAAAAAGCCTTGCGGAATTCAAAAAGGAACAGGAAAGAGGCTGGCAGAGTATTCCGATAGAGGAACATATGCAGAGGTATGAATCACAGGGGATAGATCATAAGGAAGCCATGAAGAAAGTGGCAAAGGATAGAGGAATTTCAAAGCGGGAAGTGTATCAGGCGCTGCTTGACAACCAATAGTAATAAATATTTATTGTATAAACTCATTGAAATAGAAACTAAAAAATGATATTGTGAAGGATAGGCGCATATTGTATAATAATTCGTAACGGTTTCAGTAATGAAAAACTGCGGATGTAGCAGAGGTAAGAAGTATTGTGTTATAAAAGGAGAGTTTTCAATGGAAAGAGTATTTGAAATCATCGTAGAACAGTTAAATTTAACAGGCATGGAGGTTACAGAGGATTCCTCTTTAAGAGACGACCTTGGTGCGGATTCGATTGATCTGGTAGAACTTGTTATGGCATTTGAGGATGAATATGGTATCGAGGTTCAGTATGAAGAACTTGAAAAAAAGGTTAAAACAGTAGGCGATATCATAGAATTTTTGAAGGAACAAGGAGCTGATATTTAGAGCATTTTTCAAAAATACGTTTGTGCCATATGAAATCGTCGCTGCGATGCGGCGATTTTTTTGTCAATGAAAAAAGCAAAATTGATGCATAAGTTTGACAAAAAATGATACACAACCTCTTTATACTAGGAAAGGAACGTTCACTTTCATAGCAGGATTGTTCGCTATGAAAGTAGTACCCCATGCTTACAGAATGTATGTATGGATAGTATTGAGAAATCAGATTTGTTTGAGGGGGAAGTGTATGATGTTGAAAACAAGAATATCAAAGGCTGCGAGAGGAGCTGAAAATAAATCAGGCATTGTGGAAGGATACCTTTTTAATGGTTACAGCAAAAGGAAATTGTATTGTCTTTCGGAGACATATGAGCAATTAGCAAAACTTTATCGGGAAATACCAGAAGGAATGGATAGCTGCAATGACAGAAAAGATATGCTGTACTTAAGCCAGTTACGTGAGACAAAGGCGGTATTTGCCAATCACCTAGATGAGATTTCAGGTGCATTTGCAGACGTGGCCGATACGGTTTTGCACGTAAGTATGCCGTTGGAACGGAGAAGAAAGGCACTGATCCAGTATCTAAAAAAACGTGGAATTGTCGTGCGGGAGCTGGTGTTTATAGAAGGCGGTGGGGCTGGAGAGTATGAAAGTACAGCAGATGGACGTCGCAGCAATAAGATTAGCATAGAGGCGAGAGCAGCAGGCAGACAGGGAATGTCAGCAAGTGCGTTGGGAGAATTTTTGTCTGAATTTTTTGATAGAAAACTGGTGTTATCAGAAGAAAGTGCTATGCGGATTGGCCGCAGTTATGATATTTTTATTTTTGAAGATGAGCCAAGATATGCAGTATTGAGTGCTATATCACGGGCAGTTCGGGAGGATGAAAAAATCTCTGGTGACAATTTCTCTATGGAGGAATATAATCAAAGTCAAGTGATTATGATGATAGCGGATGGCATGGGCAGCGGCGAACAGGCATGCAAAGACAGCCAGGCTGTGATAGAGTTTATGGAAAAATTCCTTGAAGCAGGGTTTCGCAAGGAAAAAGCATTTACTATGGTAAATGGTGCGATTGCATCTCAGAATGGGTGTAGGAACCTCACAACGTTGGATATTTGTGCGATTAATTTGATCACTGGTGATGCAGAATTTATCAAAGCAGGGGCAGCAGCAAGCTTTATTCGGCGTGGTAGAAAAGTGGAGGAAATCTCATCGGATACATTGCCGCTTGGAAGTATGGAAGAATTGAGTCCTGTGACACAAGGAGTAAAGCTTGTAGATGGTGACATGATTATTATGATGTCTGATGGAATAACGGATGTTATTGGGAATGGAGATACAAGCAAACTCAAAGAGATTTTATTGCGAATCAATACAAGAAATCCCAAGGAATTGTCGGATGTACTTCTTCAGTATGCAATCAACTGTCAAGGAGGGCGAATCAGAGATGATATGACAATACTTGTTTGCAGCATTCAGAAACGAGGCGGTTTTTGACAAGCTAGCGTATTTTTCAAACAGTAGCTAAGAGGGACACAAATGATAGAAAAGGTTTGGAAGTATATAGAACAAGAGCATATGATTGAGGAAGGCGATTGTGTGGTGGCTGGCGTGTCAGGAGGCGCAGATTCTGTCTGTCTTCTTCTTGTGCTGTTAGAACTCAGAAAAAAAATAGCGATGGACCTTCGTGCAGTCCATATCAATCATTTGATACGAGAAGATGCTGCAAAGGATGCCGCCTATGTGGAACAACTTTGCTTTGCACATAATATTCCATTTACATTAGTGGAGGAAGATGTGGAGAAGCTGGCGCAGGAATCGCATTGTTCAACGGAGGAAGCTGGAAGAATGGTGCGGTATTGCGCTTTTGAAAAAGAACTTGGAAGCAAAAAGGGAAAAATTGCGGTTGCACACAATAAAAATGATACGTGTGAAACTTTTTTGTTTCATCTTTTTCGCGGAAGTTCTTTAAAGGGGCTGTCAGGAATCAGACCGATAAGAGATCGTATCATCAGGCCGCTGTTGTGCTTGGACAGAAAGGAAATTGAAGCATTTTTAAAGGAAAGGAATGTTGATTACTGTATAGACAGTACGAATTTGGAGGATAATTATACAAGGAATAAAATACGCCATCATATTATGGAAACAGCCGAAAAAGAGATTTGCCCAGAGTCAGTAAATCATATTTATAATGCATGTGAGCGGATAAGTGAAGCATATGATTTGATAGAGGATTTGGCAAGACAAGGTTATATGGACTGTGTAACAGTGGCAAAAACAGAAGAAAAAGAGAAGTACCATATTAATCAGGAGCGTTTTTTGCGTTTGCACCGCACAATACAAGGGTATGTGTTGATGGAAGTACTGTCGAAAGCCGCAGGAAGCAGAAAGGATATAGAATCTATTCATATCAGGCAGGTTGGGGAGCTGATGAACAAGCAATGCGGGAAGATGGTGGAACTACCCTATCATTTGTATGCAAAACGCGACTACGCAGGGATTTATATAACGCAGAAAGAGATTCAAAAGTCAGATAGTATTGGCCTGGAAGAACAGAGAATCTTGATAACAGATACGATAGAAAATACTGCTATCGGTGAACAGAAATGGATACAGGCAAGGATTCTTCAAAAAAAAGACATTGACTTACAAAATATTCCTCAAAAAAAGTATACGAAATGGATTGATTATGATAAAATAAAAGATAACCTTGTTGTGAGAACCCGCAGGCCGGGAGACTATCTCACAGTAAACACATTGAATCAGCGCAAGACTCTAAAGGCTTATTTTGTAGACAATAAGATACCTCAAGAGGAGCGCAGCCGTATTTTTCTTGTAGCGGAGGGAAACCATATCATATGGATTGTAGGCGGACGCATCAGCAGTTACTACAAGGTTAGTGAAAGTACGGAACATATTTTATGCCTTTCATTTATTGATGAAGCAATAACAAGAGAAAAAGATTGTGAAAACTAAGGAGGAACCGAAATGGCTGAGAAAGTTAGAGTCCTGTTAACGGAGGGAGAGGTGGATACCAGAATTAATCAGATAGGTGAGCAGATTAGCCGCGATTATGAGGGCAGACAGGTTCATCTTGTGTGCGTGCTTAAGGGCGGCAGCTTTTTTATGTGTGAGCTTGCGAAACGCATCACTGTGCCGGTATCACTTGATTTTATGTCTGTGTCAAGCTATGGGGCGAATACCAAATCAAGCGGAGTTGTTAAAATTGTAAAGGATCTTGATGAACCGCTTTCTGGCAAGGATGTCATTGTGGTGGAGGATATTGTAGACTCTGGGCGGACACTGAGTTATCTGCTGGAGCTTTTAGGACAGAGAGGGCCTAAGAGCCTGAAACTTTGTGCGCTTCTTGACAAGCCTGAGAGACGGGTGGTTGATGTGAACGTAGATTATACAGGATTTGAGATACCAGATGAGTTTGTGGTAGGCTATGGACTGGATTATGATCAACGCTACAGAAATCTTCCCTATATTGGAGTGATTGAGCTTGGCGAAGAGGAATAAAATACGGTATATCAAGCCGGAAGGAGACAGAAATTGGGAAAAGGTGCAAAAGGAATTAACTTAACATTTATTTTTATTTTGGTGCTGGTACTGGTGCTAGTGTGGGCCAGTACTAACAGTGGCAGCAGTGGTTCCTATACAAAAGGCCAGTTCATTGCAGACATGGAAGCGGGATTGGTGGTGGATGTAGAAATTCACCCCAATGTGCAGGTGCCTACAGGTATGCTGCGCATCACACTAAGAGACGGCGATCAGAGAAATCTGTATGTATCAGACGTCGTTGAAATGCAGGAGGTTGTGACAAGCTATCGTATCGATCCGATTGTCAAAGACGTACCGCAGGAAAACTGGTTTATTACAGAGCTGCTTCCACTGCTGATGCTGCTGGTAGTTGTGGTATTTATGTTTAGCATGATGAACGCCCAAAATGCTGGAAACAGCGGCGGCGGAAAGATGATGAATTTTGGCAAGAGCAGGGCGCGTCTGACAACGGGCGGTGAGGTGACACTAAAGGACGTGGCAGGTCTGTGCGAAGAGAAAGAGGATTTGGAAGAAATTATTGATTTTCTAAAAGACCCTGCCAAGTATACAAAAGTTGGCGCTAGAATTCCCAAGGGAGTTCTTTTGGAGGGTGCGCCTGGTACTGGTAAGACGCTGCTTGCAAAGGCGATTGCAGGGGAGGCAAACGTACCATTTTTCTCGATATCAGGTTCTGATTTTGTTGAAATGTTTGTCGGTGTGGGTGCATCACGCGTGCGCGATCTTTTTGCAGAGGCAAAGAAGAATGCGCCTTGTATTATTTTCATAGATGAGATTGATGCTGTGGCAAGACGTCGTGGAACAGGTATGGGCGGCGGACATGATGAGCGAGAACAGACACTAAATCAGATGCTTGTTGAGATGGATGGATTTGGGACCAATGAGGGGATTATTGTCATGGCGGCAACAAACCGTGTGGATATTCTTGACCCTGCGATTTTGCGTCCTGGACGTTTTGACAGAAAGATAAGTGTATCGCCTCCTGATGTGAAGGGCAGAGAAGAAATTTTGAATGTACATGCGAAAAACAAGCCTTTGGCAGAAGATGTTGATTTAAAGCAGGTAGCACAGACAACAGCAGGTTTTACAGGGGCAGATTTAGAGAATTTGCTAAATGAATCAGCGATTCAGGCAGCAAAGGAAAATCGTGCTTATATCAGGCAGGAAGATATTAAAAAATCCTTTATTAAGGTTGGAATTGGAGCAGAGAAAAAGAGCCGTATTATCTCAGAGAAAGAGAAGCGTATCACAGCATATCATGAGGCAGGACATGCGATACTGTTCCATATTCTTCCAGAAGTAGGACCAATCTATACAGTCTCTATCATTCCTACAGGGCTAGGAGCTGCAGGCTATACAATGCCGCTTCCAGAAAAGGACGAGATGTTCAATACTAAGGGCAGAATGCTGCAGGATATTATGGTGTCGCTTGGAGGCCGTATTGCGGAGGAAATTATTTTTGATGATGTGACAACAGGGGCTTCAAGTGATATTAAAAAGGCGACTAAGGTGGCGAGGGCAATGGTTACGCGATATGGGTTTTCGGAGAATATCGGTGTGATTAATTATGATGAAGAAGATAATGAAGTCTTTATCGGACGAGACCTTGCCCATACAAGAAGCCATTCAGAGGCGGTTGCGAGTGAGATTGATATGGAAATCAAAACAATTGTGGACGACTGCTACAAGAAAGCGAAAAAAATTATACTGGATCACGAGAAGGTGCTGCATGCTTGTGCAGAGCTTTTGCTTGAGAAGGAGAAGATTGGCAGAGAGGAATTTGAGGCTTTGTTTGAGTAGATTTTATGGAAAAGTGCAAAAAATTACTGTGGATTCTGTATAGGTGTAAAATTAATGGTTTCTAAGTGTCTGTTATTCTTGATGGTGATGATAGTATATGGCAGAGGTGTTTAGAAATAATGCACTATAAAATAAGGGATATATTGTAAAAATTGTGAAAAACCTGAATAGACATTTAGCACAGTTCTGGTATAATGATTAACTGTACCCCCCAATATATAGTTTTTTACTATATCCCATATGAAAAAATACCTTCTCTAAAAAAGACAGTCGTTTTGTACTGTCTTTTTTATATAATAGGAAATTGCGAATATAGAATCCAGATTGATAAAAATTTACAAAAATACTTTTTTAACAATGACAGTATAAAAGAGATTCTTTTTTCTAATAATAATGAAAGTAAATCAGTAACTGGTTTTGTATCCTGTAATGAAATGGTGGAATGACAAAAACAGTTATTAAAACAAATAAATTGTTATCAGAAATGGAGGATCCCTATGATTTTAACAGAAACAGAAATGACAACAGTTAAAGATTTGCAGCAGCAGGAGCAGACTTGTATTGAAAAATATCAAAGATATGCAAGTGAAGCAAAAGATACTGTATTGAAGGATTTGTTCAAAACGCTTCAGAAGAAAGAGCAGAAGCATTATGACTCGCTTCAGCAGGTTTTAAATGGTTCGGTGCCATCATGTGACTGCAATGATTCAGACGGCAAAAGTTATAATCCTGTGGCAAGCTATGAGAAAATGGGCGATTCACCGGATAAAAAGACAGACTGCTTCCTGGCAACAGACTGCATCTCATCAGAGAAGCTGGTTTCATCAGAATATAATTCAGATGTGTTTCGGTTTAAGGATTCTGGCATGAGAAAGCTGCTCGCAGATATTCAGATTGAAGAGCAGAACCATGCAGAAATGTTATATAAGTACAAAACAGTAAATGGTATGTCATAAAAGGTTGGTTTGCATTTGTGCCATGCAATGGAATGTATGGCACAAATACAAAAAATTTTAAAAATAGTATTTTAAATTGGCGAAAAATGGTATATAATGGAGGAGATATGAATTTCTGGGCAAGAGATGATTATCAAAAAGTATTATTATATGTTGTGGCATCCGTATCAGTTTTGCTAATTCTCAAATACCTTCTTCCATATTTTCTCCCGCTTTTGGTTGCGTTGCTGATTGTAGTACCCCTTCAGCATTTTTGTCAGAGGCGGGAGAAAAAATTGCAGGCTGCAGGAAAACATATGCGTAGAGCCAAGACTGGTCAAAAAGGTTTTATGGCAGGAGGAATTTTGTTTGGGATTATTCTGATAACAGCATTGATTCTTGTCGGGCTTGGTACTTTTCTTTTGAGTAAGGCAAGAACTATTATACAGGATGCCGATTTTTGGACAAATAGTTTTTCTCAGTTAATTTCAAATGTATGTGTTGGAATAGAAGACTTTTTTCAGATAGAGGGCGGAACAGTAGAGCAATGGGTATCTCAGAGAATGGAGGAATTCGGGGGCTACCTTACCAAGTCAGGAGATGGACTCCTGACAGGAAGCTTAAGATATTTGTCTGTGGCAGGACGTGCAGGGACATTTGTACTTGTAAGTTTTATTTGCGTAGTTCTGTTTGCAAGAGAAATAGAGGGATGGAAACAGGGGCTGCTCAATCTGGCGGCAATCGAGCCTGCTATTGATCATATCTTATCAATTATACTGCGTATCGGTAAAAAACTGGGGCGCATGATAAAAACATATCTCAAAACACAGACAATTATCCTTTTGTGTATTAGCATAACAGCAGTTATTGGCCTTCAGATTGGAGGGACAAGAGAGGGCTGGTTTTATGGCATTCTTGCAGGATTTATGGATTTTTTGCCATTTATCGGTACAGGAATTGTCCTGATTCCGCTTGGAGTTGTTAGTTTTTTAAAAGGCAGAATCGGCACAGGTGCTATTATTTTTGTAACTTATTTTATTTGCGTAATAATTCGCGAATTTTTGGAACCAAGGCTTCTAGGCAATGGGCTGAAATTTTCTCCAGTAGCGATTTTGATTTCTGTCTATGCAGGAGTGATTTATTATGGAATCGGCGGCGTGATCCTTGGGCCTGTAACACTTCTTATCCTTGTGGAGCTTGGAAGAGAAATTTTTATGGCATCTTCGATTTGAGGTGCTCTTCTTTCAAATACAGCAATTATTGTTGAAAGATCTTCATTTGTAACCGCTTTTTTATTTTCAGCATAAAGACCGATAAAAATTTGCAGCATTGCCGTTTTGGCAGCACCCAAAAACACATGCTTTGAAAAACTATAATCCTCAAAGATATCAAGAAAATTTGTTTGAAGGTAATACTCAAAATACCGATTGAGTAATCTGTCCGAATTGGGAACCTTATTTTGGAATGTGCGAATCAGTTCAGAACGTTTTTTCTCAGCTGCTTTGGGGTTTCTTTTAAATAAATTACAAATGTTATTTATGTATTTTTTGCAAAGTTTAAATAAAAGCGGTGATGATTTTCTGAGCATGGGATGATAAAATCCATTCAAAAATAAATGATTCAATAGTGCGCAGTCAAAAAGTATATATTCTTGCGTCTCTGAAAAATAGTCAAGAGGGCTGGGAAGAGGAAGTTTGGAAAGGCAGGCATTTTGAGCATCACGTCCATAGTGCTGAATTGCAGTGCAGTCAAATTCAAATCCTTGATACAGCAGTTCAATCAGTTCTGTTCTTGATTTTACCAAATAGTTTAAAAAAGCTTCATCATCATTTGTTGTATGAACTGGATAGTGGACTTCACCTGTTGTTTCTTCAAACAGAAATGGCTGGTTTTCTTCCACAGATTTGAGAAAGAGTCTGGCTGCTTCAGGGCAGGCCAGATATAGTGTTTCCTCGCAAAAAAAGTCCAAATGGTAAAGCTGCCTTGGAAATTGGACACATACAAGCGGCATATAATCCGTTCCATATTTTTTCTGTATGGTACAGAGGTGATCGAGACCCCAAAAGGGGCATCGTTTCAGTGAATTTCGAAATGAGACAAGATCTTCTTTTTTTATCATGAGTAATTTGAGCACAGCGCCAAAGAGTCCTTTTTGATGAAGATATTTTAAGTATATTTCGTGATTTATCGGGATTTTCCAGCCACGGCAGCAGCTTACGGGACAGTCAGCACCGATACAATGAAATTCTTGATAAATGGAAATTCTTTTTATTAGCATAGGTCCTCCATTTTGAATGAGCGTACTCTCGAAATCTCCTTTGCCGAGAATACAGAATGGTCTGCTACAAAGAGCATTGTTTATAGAATAGCTGCATTTTAACAGAATGATTTGGGTTGCGCAAGTTAATTTTATGGAAATTCTGGGATAACGTTGAGGTTGAGGTGCATCAAGCCATCGCGAAGCGATTATGCATGGTTTGATGCCTGTAACAGGAAGCCAAAGGCTGAACTGTTACAAATTCTGTATATTTTTGGGAATATTGCTATTGACTTTAAGCGTATTTAAAAATATAATGAATACATTGTTTTTTGGTGCATGCATGAAAGCATGCGTTTTTTTATGCGCAGTCCCGTGCAGAGGAAAGAGCCGCAAAAGCGCCGCGCGTCCCATGCAAAGGAAAAAGATAGCTGTCATAATGAATTGATTTTAGAAAGGGAAAATATGGAGACATTAAGGTTTGATGAATTGAATTTAAGTCCGGAAATACTCAGGGGAGTAAGAGATATGGGTTTTGAGGAGGCATCTCCGATACAGAGCAAAGCAATTCCCGTAGCGATGTCAGGGGTGGATGTGATAGGGCAGGCCCAGACAGGAACTGGAAAAACAGCAGCTTTTGGTATTCCAGTTCTTGAAAAAGTAAGGAGAGATATTAAACACCCACAAACATTAGTTCTTTGCCCGACAAGAGAACTGGCAGTGCAGGCAGCGGAGGAAATCCGAAAACTTGCTAAATATATGCATGGCGTGAAGGTGCTTCCTATCTATGGAGGTCAGGATATCAGCAAACAGATTCGTGCATTGAAGGGAACACAGATTATTATAGGTACGCCAGGTCGTGTGCTGGATCATCTTCACCGCAGGACAATTCGGTGTGATTATGTAGATACGATTGTATTGGATGAGGCTGATGAAATGCTGAATATGGGATTTCGGGAGGATATTGAGACGGTTTTGCAGTATGTTCCCAATGAGGATCGGCAGACGATTCTTTTTTCGGCCACGATGCCTCAGCCGATTCTGGATATTACACAAAATTATCAGAAGCCAGATGCGAAAATGATAAAGGTAGTGAAAAAAGAACTGACAGTACCCAAAATTGAGCAGTATTATCTCGATGTAAAACGTAGAGACAAGGTAGAAGTGCTTTGTCGTTTGCTAGATTATTATGAGTTAAAATTATCACTTGTTTTCTGCAATACAAAAAAGATGGTTGATGATTTGACAGAAGTGCTAAAAGGAAGAGGATATTTTGCCGAAGGTCTTCATGGCGATATGAGCCAGGCGCAGCGTGACCGCGTGATGAAAAGTTTTCGAAATGGAAAAACAGATATTTTGATTGCCACCGATGTAGCGGCGCGCGGAATTGATGTAGATGATGTTGAGGCAGTTTTTAATTATGATATTCCGCAAGATGACGAATATTATGTGCATCGCATTGGGCGTACTGGGCGTGCGGGGCGTACTGGCCGATCTTTTACGTTTGTTAAAGGAAAAGAAGTCTATAAATTAAAAGATATCATGCGTTATTGCAAGACAAAAATTTATGCGATGCCTGTACCGTCGCTCAATGATGTAAATCAGATTAAAATCGAAAAGATAATGGAACGAATTGGAGTTATCATTGAAGAAGAAGATTTGAATGCAATGATTAATATTATTGAGAAGCAGGTCAATGAGTCGGACTATACAGCAATGGATATTGCGGCAGCTTTTCTGAAAATGTATATGAAACAGGTTAATGAGGCAAGCGAATCTGCATCAGGAACAGACGGGTATGATTTTGACAATACAGGCGCAGAGGAGGGAATGGTGCGTTTGTTTATTAATATTGGTAAGGCGCAGAAAGTGAAGGCGAAGGATATTTTAGGTGCAATCGCAGGTGAAACGAATATTCCTGGAAATTTGGTTGGCGCAATAGACCTATATGACAAATACACATTTGTGGAAGTTCCTAAGGAAAATGCCGCAGAAGTATTGAAAGCAATGAAAAATGTAAAGATTAAGGGCAAGACAATTAGTATCGAACCTGCAAATGCAAAATAAAAGAGTTTTGGTATGCATGTGACATAATAAATGACGAAACGGCGCAGCCTGTGGGCTAAGCCGTTTCGTCGTTTATTTTTTGATTGTTTTAACCTTTTCTTCAAGAAACTTAATATGTGATTTGTTTAAAAAGGGTGAAATTTCATCAAATTCAGAATATGACAACATTCCTCCTGCATTCAAATAGTATTCGAGACATTGTTGGATTTCTGAGCTGTTAAGGTAATTGATAGTTTCTGAAAATGTATCGTAGAAGGTTTCTGCCGGAAGGGTACTCAGCAGTTCTACTTTGCAATTGCCATATAAATAGGGCATCAGTTCCGTTATCGTATCCGCACTCAGGGGTTCGAGCATTTTATTTTTCACTGCCTCTTCCAGATAGGTACTTGACAGCTTATTATCAGAAAAAATAAACAAATCAACAAGTTCATCTTTGCTAAGGAACTGTTCGGAAATTACTCATGACAATTACTTGTCTAAATGTCCATCTGCGTCATCAAAAAATCTTGACATAGCCCGCTATGCCTGCGATTTTCTTCTTTGCAGCTGAACATTTATACGGCGTACTTGTCACAAGTAATTTCTGAACAGTTCCTAAGTGAAACATTCTGGGTAAGAAAAACATTTAGAATTTCGCTGGCTTCTTTTTCCTGAAACAAATATATATTTTCCATCACAAGATTTTTTTGCATTGGAAGCTCAGAAGTGTTTCCTGACAAAAGTGATTCTTTCAGTTGTGCAGCAATTTCTTCTGCTTCTGAATAATAAATTTTGTCACAAATGGAAGGCTTTAAGCTGGTATAGTCTAGGTTCAAGTTTTTTAATTTTGCGCCTTGTCCTACTAGTTTAATGACATTTCTGCCTTTTTTTAGGGTTATGGATTGTTGGGACTGCGTACCAGTATCATTGATTGTCAGGACTGTGCCATCGGGTAAAATTTGTACAATTTTGAAGTTTCCTTCAATTGTCTCGAAAGATGATTTTATCTGAATATTGGTTTCCTTGGGGCAATAGGCAATAACAATAGAATCGGAACCATAGAGTAAAAAACGAGTGACTTTTACAGTGTGGTTTCCACCGTAATAATTATAAGCAGACCATTGTTCCTGAATATCCTTTCCAGCAAGAAGTGCATTATCATCATAAACGTTCCATGCAGATCCAGATGGATCTGGGTCTGCGGAATATGTGAGAAATTCCTCTGGCGAAGAAAGAGAAGTAAGTATCTGTGATACAATTCCGGAGTCATTGGTGTCAAGTTCACCAAGGTTATCAAGCTCAGAGGATTCCGTTTGAATAGAGTCTTTGATGCTGTTTGTGACGTCGTTTTTGATAGAGGCGGACAAATCCTCTGATATAAATGCGATACCACTGCAAGCCGTGAGCAACAAAATGAGTGTAAAAGTGCATATAGAAAGCAAAAGTTGAAGGGAGGTGCGTTTCTGATAATGAACAATGCTATAAAGCCGTTTTTTCAGGGCACTTTTTTTATCTGTGAAGGTCGTGGAAAAGACAGTTCCTTTCATGTCAATTGTTCGGTCTGCGCTGTCTAAAAGTACATTGCCATATACTCTTTTGCCTGTTTCTGTCAAGTTGGCGAGAATCGCTTCGTCACAGGAGAGCTCACAGTCATAGTTTATTTGCTTTCCGATGAAATACAAAACAGGATTGAACCAGTGTATGCATAGCAGCAGATGATATGCCCATTTCAACCACAAATCTTTGCGTGAAATGTGAATCAGTTCATGATGGAGTATGAACTGAAGCTGCGTCAGATTGTGATTATCACTGGGAACAATAATAATAGGTTTCCAGAAACCAAGTGTAATAGGTCCAAAGTTAGAGGAACTCTCTTTTTATCTGTGAAGGTCGTGGAAAAGACAGTTCCTTTCATGTCAATTGTTCGGTCTGCGCTGTCTAAAAGTACATTGCCATATACTCTTTTGCCTGTTTCTGTCAAGTTGGCGAGAATCGCTTCGTCACAGGAGAGCTCACAGTCATAGTTTATTTGCTTTCCGATGAAATACAAAACAGGATTGAACCAGTGTATGCATAGCAGCAGATGATATGCCCATTTCAACCACAAATCTTTGCGTGAAATGTGAATCAGTTCATGATGGAGTATGAACTGAAGCTGCGTCAGATTGTGATTATCACTGGGAACAATAATAATAGGTTTCCAGAAACCAAGTGTAATAGGTCCAAAGTTAGAGGAACTCTCATAAATAACGGGCGTCTTCCAAATTTTCAGTCTTGCGCAAACAGAATTTGCTAAGGACACAACGGAAGGGTCTGTAATCGGAACAATATCTTTTTTGATACAAATTAAAAAACGAATGTAATTTAATTGTTTCATAAAGAACGCGGCAAGGACACCAAAAAACCATATATATGCTGCGGCAGAAAAAAGCTCCGAAACGGTGGGGTTGAAAGTATGCTCGGCTGGTTTGCTGGTTTGCGGCGTATTTGAGGCGAGGAGTGCTTCTGATTTGATAATGGAATTGTCACTGGCAGTTGTCTCAGATGCACCACCAGAGAATATTTGCGCTGCAGGAGCCTGATAGGTTCCTGCACTAGGAAAATGAAGGAAATCTGTCTTGAAAGAAAAGGGAATCAAAAGTCTTGCAAGAACAAGCAGCCAGATATAGTAATTCCAGCGTTTTGAAAAATACTTTTGCGTTAGAGGGTGCGGTAAAAGAATCAAAAGTCCTGTCAGAGCTCCGGATATAGATAATGACAGCACTACCATAAAAAAATGTCTCATGTGAACTCCCCCTATCATCTCATAAGTTTTGGTTAAAATAATCGCGTAGCTCTTGAATATCTTTTTTGGTAAGAGCATCGCTGTCAACTAATGCAGCCGCTAGATTTTTAGAGCTGCCTTTAAAGAATTTCTGTACAAAGTTTTTGGTTTCGGCTTTGATATATGCTTCGCGTTTTATGCATGGTGTATAATAATATATTTCACGTTTTTCCTGCATAATTGCTCCTTTTTTCACCAGTCGTTGAATTAATGTAAGTACAGTCGTTCTTTCCCAGCTTTTGTGTTCATTCAAAATGCCGCGAATTTCACTGGCATTTAAAGCTTTATCAGCAGACCATAATACTTCTAAGATTTCTAATTCAGAATCAGATACAGTCATTTTCGGTTCCATGGGTATTCCTCCTTGTGCAGTTCATGTATGCACGGAGTTTTTTTGTGTGTACAACAGAAGGTTAACCGCAAAAAAACACTGGCATATCAAATATTGAAAAGATAAAGTGAATAATAGAAACAAACAGACTACGTTTGTAGACAATTACAGTTTACAATTGTAGACATGAGTTGTCAAGAGAAATAAGAAAAATGTAGAAAATAATATTACAGTTCAGGCGAACGATTACCCAAATAGGGAATATGTGACATAGATATTTTGGAGTTATGATACTGCAGGGAAAAGAGGCACTTCATTGTTTATGAAATGCCCCTTAATATTTTTTTGCAGTCTGAAGAATCCAGTCTACTGCTGCTTCAGCGTGTGTTGGAAGGTTTCCAGGAATGGCTTCCGATTCTGATGTTTCTATGCCTGTATGAAAGGCTTGCAAGGCATATCTTGCCAGCAATCCAGAAACGCGTCCCCTTTCGATAGAATCCTCGGTTCCCAGAACAATGACAACCAAATCATGTGTTATTATTCCGTCATCTGCGGTGAGAGATGTTACTAGACAGGCACCCGCTTTGTTTGTTGTTCCAGTCTTTAATCCTGTGACTTCAGGCAGATTGTGCAGAAGCGGATTTGTGTTGCGTACTTCCAAATTCAGGGACTGTAATGTGGCATTTTCCAAAGAAGTGATATCTGTAATCTGTGGATAAACTTTCAAAAGATAAGATACCAGCCGGAACATATCTTCTGCACTCATGCGGTTTTGGCGTTTGGCGGGAATGGAATCTTCTGTGTAGGAAGGCAGACCATGACAGTTATAAAAGAATGTCTGGGAAAGTCCCAGGTCTAACGCTTTCTGATTCATCCTTTGTACAAAAGTTTCCTCTGAACCGGCGACTGTTTCGGCCAGACAAAGCGCACATTCGTTGCTAGAGGGCAGAAGGGCACCAAATAAAAGATCCTGCACAGGAATCTGTTGTCCAGCTTCAAAAGGAATCACTCCATCATCAGAAGCAGACAGCGCCTGAACCGCATCTGAGACAATGGCTTCTTGTTCAAGGGAAATCTTTCCTGCTGAGACAGCATCCATAACCAAAAGGTAAGTCATGAGCTTGGAGGTGCTTGCAATCGGGTAAGAAGCATCTGACTGATATTGATAGTAGAGTTCTCCGGTGGTGGCGTTTCCGACCAGAACGCTGTTGACGCCATAAAAATAGCCAGACTCTTCCAAAGCAGCAGGAGAGACATGAAATGGAAGCTGTGTATTGATTTGCAAGGATCCTGCAGTAGGAACAGAGATATCTACGTCTAAAATCATAGCAAAATCAGCAGCCATCATAAAACAATCATAATCTCCAGAGGGCAGCGGCATCATTAACGTATAGTAGGATACCTTTTGTCCATTTACAGTAAACTCATTCCGCCGAAGAGAGAGATTCGGACTTTCGGTGGTTTCCCAAGGAGTATTTTCGGTCCCCACAGGCGTGTAGGAATTGTCCAGAGTCAGAGAAACAGCGTTTTTTGTAATGCTCACAGAAAAAGATTTGGAGGTATTTTGTAGAACCATAGCGATGTCCCGCAGAGAGAAATAAGTGTTGCGGGCATAGCTGTAATCCAAAGTTTTGACGATGCCCGTTGTGCTGGAATCGGTCTGTACTTGCCAGAGTCCGGGAATTTCATGACTTGCATAGGTCTGAACAGGCACAATAGAACACACAAGAATGATGCATAGTGTAAAGGAACTTATTTTCTGTAAAATTGTTTTCATATCAATTCTCTCCCTTGGATTGCTGCAATGTGTATTGTATTGGGTAATGGTTAGAAAAATAACCCAAAGAGACGGAATCAGCCGCCTCGGATAAAATCAGGCTGAAATCTTTGCGGATATAGTATTCTGCAGTTACAGTTCCATTTTCAAACTGTCTGGTTAAGATGTTTTGGGCAGTTTGATACGTGCCGCTGCCGTCAAATTGAGCCTGCAAGTCTTCTAAGGAAGGCAGCAGGTCAGGGGCGTAGGACATTAGATAAGAAACGGTGGACATTCCAAATGTCTCTGTCACAAGCGCTTCAACATTCTCATCATCTGTGTTGCCAGCATAACCAGACATATCAAGCCTCTTAGCCAAAAGTTCCCGAAAAATTGAAGCAAATGCCTCGTAAGCAGTCTGTTTACAGGCTTCATAACTTTCTGGAAGGATATTACATTGGAAGGTTCCTTCAGAGCGGGCAGTCTGTCCAAACGTCATATGAAGCTCGATCGTTAAATCTTGCATATGAGATTCCATATCCTGCATAGATACAGAAACTGCCTCTATATCCTGCAGCCAGTCAAGTGCTGTGAAAGACACTTGTTCTGTCATATTGATAGTTGCAATCCATTCTCCAGACAAGTTGTTGTCATTTGATGCAAAAAAATGCAGATATGTCAATAATGCAGTGGAGATGATTAAGGCTGGAAGCAATATGACATATACAATAGAATTCATGATTTTTTTCATAAAGATTCTCCCTCTGCCTATAGTGATATACGCGCCTTTTCAAAAGTGTATACACATAAAAAAAGTTTTTATTGTTATATTTAAGGTAGCGTATTTTGGTTGAATTGTCAACGATACAGATGCAAGGAAGCAGGCAGATAACAGATTCAGAATAAAAGTGTCTGCTTTGTGGCATTTTTTGTGCATTCGTTGTAACCAATATAACATAATTCAGGTGATATAATCCTGATGAATTGCAAGAAAAATAATTAGGAAGTATAATGAATCATTATATCAATATCGGGGGAAAAAATGGATACATATCACACGGTCTTTTGGAAAACATTAGACGAATTGGTAAAACAATCGAAAATCGTAATTAACAGCCCCAAAGGAACCGCACATCCGAGATTCCCTGATTTTAAAAGAATGTGACGATAGGTTACAATTCACACTTACGCCAGATTTCACATATACTTACAACGATTTCGGTGTGAATTGCAACAATTGATGCACACAAAATGCTAAAAAGCACGCATTTTGGCGCTTGCTCCGACGCCATGCAGCAAGTGCATGGCGCGGGTGTGAAAAGTAACGACGATAGGTTCTGTAGTATGGGAGATGCCGTTACATTGTTGAATTTTCAGAAAATAAATGATATGATGAAGTCACAGACTTAGAGAGGAATAATGTATGGCAAATATATATGACGGAGTATTTCGTACAATCTTAAATGACCGCCGAAAATTGATCATTCCGGTGATCAATGAAATTTTCAACGAATCATATACAGGGGAGGAAGAGATACGTTTTTTTCCTAATGAACATTTTATGGACCAACAGGATGAAGCGGACAGGGAGCGTATAACAGACACCAATTTTACTGTTTATGGAAATACACCGAAAAAGTACCATATTGAGTGTGAAAGCAGCCTGCCGGACGGGAAAATTATGATAAGGCTTCTTGAGTATGATGCCCAGATAGCGCTTGACGAGGGTGAAATTATGAAAGAAACTTTGGTGGTAACCTTTCCGAATACGGCGGTTCTGTATCTGCGGGCTTATAAAAAGACACCAGATAAAATGAAATATGTGATAATTACGCCGGGGGAACGGTACAATACGATGTGCCGATCATGAAAGTGCAGGCTTACTCACTTGAAGATATTTTTGAAAAACGTTTATTGTTGCTGATACCGTTTTACATTTTCTCACATGAGAAAAGTTTTTCGGAGTATAATAGCAATGGGCAGAAGCTTGAAGAACGAAAAGCAGAGTATCAGATTATCTTGGGAAGGCTGGATGAACTGGAACAGCAGGAATTCATCGGGGCGTTTGACAAGCGAACGATCATAGAGCTTTCCAGTGATGTAATCAGGGAACTTGCGCAGAAATATGAGAATGTGCAGAAAGGTCTAGGTGATATGATGAGCGGAGCATTGATAGAAACAAGTGCAAGAAGAAATAAAACAACTGCTGAAATTGAAAAGCAGAAACGAATAGCAAACAGAATGTTGCAGGCTGGTAAACTGTCTGTTGAGGAGATTGCAGAATATACAGAACTTACAGTTTCAGAAGTAGAGCTGCTTGCAGAATGTCAAAAAGTGTGAGGCAGAATAAAAATTTTACACTAGGGTAAAAAACAGGGAAATAACCAGTATCGGATTATTTCCCCGTTTTTGTATGCCTGCCGTAGGTAGACATTAAGGTTGAAGGGCCAAAAGGTGTCCAGATAAGGGGAAACATTAATTGGCTGTATTTTATAGTACTGACCGCTAGAGAGGATTGATTTTATTTTTATAGGATTATTTGGCAGAAGCAGAAAATGAAGGATATAAGAATACAAATCATATCGAATTAATGGGGTTTAAACAAGGAGGGGGACGTATGGAATATATAAAAGAGGTATTTGCACAATATGACAGAAAGTGTATTCGGGTTTATCAGGCATATAATCCTATGATTGCCAAAGAAGCGGTTGCATTACAAAGATTTGGAGAAAGCTTTAATGTAAATCGTATGACATGGATAAAACCTTCTTTTTTATGGATGATGTATCGTTCTAATTGGGGCACAAAGAAAAATCAGGAATGTATCTTAGCTTTGGACTTAGATCGGTCAAAATTTGATGGATTGTTGGAAAAGGCAGTTTTAACCTCACCAGATGCTGCATGTTATACAGGGGAACAATGGGAAAAAGCGTTTGACGAAACAACAGTTTACTGTCAATGGGACCCAGACAGGACGATAAATGGAAATGCGATGAATCGAGCAGCAATTCAAATAGGATTGAAAGGAAGTACATTGAGAGATTTTTTAGATTCTAGTATTTGCCACATAAAGGATTTCACGCCACTGGTAAGAAAGTGGAATGCACAGAGAAAAAGTGGGAAACTAGACGCAAAAAATATACCAACAGAAAAAATATACCCTGTTAAAAATAAGGCAATTCGAAACAGGCTGAATATGAGGTGATAATTGATTATGAGTAAAAAATTCAAAAATAGTATTTGTAAATTATGTATATCTGCTATATTAGCTGGATGCATCATTTTTTTGATGGGTGCGTATTATTGTGTGATAAAAGCGGGGATTCCTTATCAAGATCCCCCGCTGGAACTGCAGATCCAATATGCGGTTAATATGGGAATTGGAGAGCAGTTAGTCAAGAATGGATTTATACTTATTGTAGGCGGCGGAATGATTCGAGTGATTCTTTGGCTGAGTAATAAATATTTGGCTGGACATTATAAAAAATAACAGATGCTTTCTGACTATTTCTTGAACGATTAACTTTTAACGCAGACAATACCATGGATTTTATGTTATTTAACAAATAATTTATTGAAAAAAGCAGAATGATTGTACTAGAAAATGGTTGATTATCTCAAAAAAGCCTTGATTTACGGGCATACAAGCAGGAT